>JACQDF010000233.1 GCA_016201205.1 Acidobacteriota bacterium | reverse complement strand
ATTTGGGTGGCTCCTGAGAATCGGTTCGCGAAGTTGGAGCTTCGCGAACCTACTGTTTTACCGCAGGATTCTCAGGGGTCCAAATGGTGTCCCGCCTCAGCCGCCCAACGGCGGCCTCAGCCGTGTGCATAATTCAGGTTACATTACACCCCATCTGGCAAATCGAAGTTTTCTATCGCTCTCGCCGGGATAAAGATACCGTAGAAGCGAGATCGGTTCGAGTCTTTATCTTATCTTCGCCCGCGTCGGCGCAGCCGTGAAGATGCGCGGCTAGGATGTTTACACGCAGGGACGCCGGACGTGGGTCCGCCTGCACGAGAAAGGCTCCAAGCGTCACGAAATACCCTGCCACCACAAGTTGGACGAGTACCTCGACGCATACGTCACGGCCTCCAGCATCAGCGGCGACCCGAAGAGCATTCTATTCCGCACGAGTGAAGGGCAATCCGGCACGCTCACCGAGCAGCCCAACGCGGCGTAAAGAAAAAGAATCTTACCACAAAACGATGGAGGCGATTGTTGCCGATGAGAGACAGGAGGGAATCGGTGCGGCGTTCACTCGTTCGGCCCGAACAGCGTGAAGAGTGTCGCGACCGGCACGCTTCCGGCGCGCCGCCTCGATCCCCGCCAGGTACGTGCGGTGGATGCAGGCGCGCTCGGCCAACTGCTCCTGGGACCAGCCTTTCTCGTCACGGTGGTGCTTGAGACGTTCCGACAATGCCCGTAGAATCGAGCTTTCCGATGCCAAGGCTCATCTTGCTGGTTCAGCGGAACGGGAATTGTAGATTATGAGTAATAACCGGAGCGATGGGCAGCTACGAGCCCAGATCCGCTATGAGCCGGGCCTCCCTGGGTGCCCACTTCGAAAGCCGGCCAAGAAGATCCTCAAGGCTCACGCCGCGAGCGACTGCCAGTGCCACAACCTTCTCCGTGAACAGGTCCTGGTTGAGATGGCACTGATGCACCAGAAAATCGTCCGGCGTCAGCACGTCGAGGTTGTACGGCTTCACCGATTCCGGCGGGAAGTGCTTCACGTTCGCGGTGAGGATGGCGTGCGCGCCGCAGCGAACGGCGGCAGCCAGTACGTGGCGGTCCTTCCGATCGTTCGTCATTGAGGCGGACAGGGGCTCGTAGCCTGTGACCTTCGCGTCTTCAAAGGCGGTCTCCATCGCCGTGATGCGCCGCTCGGCCTGCGCCGGCGTGTAACCCATGCGTTGGAGCGTGGACCGGAGTTCGCGCAGGATATCGTCCGACCACTTCGGAATGTAGAATGCCGGGTCTTCGGCCAGCCGCAGCAACGTGTCGCAGAGCGGCATCGGCGCCAGGACACACGTATCGAGAACGGCGATGTACTGGTTACTCGGCGCGATCATCCGCCGGTTCCAAATCGTAGAGACCGTCTTCGGCTTCCGCGCGCGTCAACTCGTCCAGAATCTGGCGGCGCTTTGAATCCCGCTTGGCCTTGTACGCCAGGAGATCGCGGACGTAAACACGCCGGTGAGTCCCGACCATGTGGTGTGGGATTTCGTCGCGCTCCAGCAACTTGATCAGGAACTGGCGCGATACTCCCAGCATCCGCGCAGCCTCAACCGTGGTGAGTTGCGCGTCGTTCTGAACGATGGAAACCGACTGGCCCTCGCAGAGGCCGGCGATCAGCTTCACCAGGAACTCGTAGAGAGAGACGGGAAGGTTCTGCGTCCTGCCGTCGGGGCCGACGAGCTTGGCTCGGCTACGCCTGCGTGAGGCCCAATAAGTTTTCACCTGACAACTACCTCGCGGCGTCGAGCGCGGTCGCGGCACGCGCTGTGCGCCTGCTAATGCTGCCCGTTCACCACGCCTGGCGACACTCCGTTGGGCGCCACCAGGCGGATTCAGAAAACATACTTCAGCCCGAACTGGAGCTCGCGGTTGTTGATGATCGTCGAATTGACGCGGCCGAAGTCAGCCGCTCCCAGCGAACGGCTGGGACCGGAAAACTGCGGCGTGTTCAGAAAATTGAAGGCCTCATAGCGGAACTGGAGCCGGTGTCCCTCGCGCACCCGAAAGTCTTTGTAGAGGGCGAAATCCCAGGTCTTGTTCGCGGGCGAGTCAAACAGCGATACGCCGGCATTGCCGTACCCTTTGCCGCCGAGATACACGCCGTCGCCCGCACATCCGTTGCACTTGGAGCGCACAAAAGCAGCCGTATTGAACCAGCGGTCGTTCGTGCGCGCCGGGTCGGCTCGTGGCGTCTGCTGGCCGGCGGCGACATGCGGCCGCGGGCTCGACTGCGGCCCGGTGTTGTGCGCGTCGCCGCTCTGGCTGATGCTCACCGGGAGCCCTGAAGTCAACTGGACAATGCCGTTCACCGCCCATCCGCCCAGGAGAAGACCCGCCGGCCCGCGCGCCTTGCGCATCCAGGGAATCTCCCAGATGTGCGAAAAGACAAAGCGGAACCGCTGGTCGATCTGCGAGCGGCCGTAATCGGCCTTGCGGTCGCGCGGATCCTGCGTGTAGTTGGCTCCGAAGGGCCCGCCTTCATTCACGCTGTAACCGATGGACATCGCCTTCTGGAAATTGAACGAAGCGTTGAAGGTGAGGCCATGCGAATAGCGCTTCTCGGCGCGCCCCTGAAGTGAGTTGTAGTTGGACGAAGTCCAGGATTCGAGCCTCCTCACCGTGCCCAGCGGAAGCAGCGCGTCCGGCTGCCGCGAATCGGCGTAGAAAGGAACCGGCCGCCGGTCCTGCACCGCGCCGAGCCCCGGATCGGGGTTGTTCCAGTTCTGGAGCGGCATGTCGAGATGATTGCCCGCGCTGCCCACGTAGGCGATTCCCGTCACCAGGCTTTGTCCGAAGCTGCGCTCGATCTCCGCGCTCCACTGCCAGATGCTGTTGTTCAGATACTGCGAGCGGTTGCCGTGATCCGCTTTGAGCCAGCCGAGCATTACGATGGCGGCCGGGCCGCCTCCCACCGGCGACCCTGCAAACGGGTTCTGGATGGTGGCCGTCGGCCGGTTGCGGTCGTTCTGAAACACCGTCGATCCGGACAGCGGAGGATTCAGCCCGAGAATATTGAAGTTGTTGGTCTGCTGCGGGCTGAAGAACAAACCCGACCCCAGACGCAGCACCATGCGGTCCGTGAAGCGGTAGACAACTCCCAGCCGCGGCATGAACTGCTTCCAGTTGATGTCATATAGCTTCTCCGCCGCTCCGGGATTCGGCGTCAGCGTTGGAACAACCCGGCCGCCGATGGTGCGCATGTCGGAATTGGCAAAGGAGAGATTGCGAATGCGGCCATTGACGTCCGTCACCGCGCCGTACCAGTCCCAGCGGATGCCGTAATTGACGGTGAGCCGCGAGCTGGTCTTCCAGTCGTCGAGCCAGTAGAATCCGAACTTTTGCTGGTGAATGTCGTTGACCGGAACGCCCTCGGCGGAATTGGCGTTCAGCGGAATGCCCATCATGAAGGCCGCAAACGCGTCCGGGATGCCGGTGATGTCCGCGGAAAAAGTAATCTGTCCGCGCGGCAGATTCGATGCTTCGTTCACCACCGGACTGTTCCGCCACTGTCCTCCGAACTTGAAATTGTGCTTTCCGCGATTGAAGGTGATGCTGTCGGCGACTTCGGAAGTCTCATTGATGTTGAAGGTCACATTGGCGGAACCGGTGCCGGCAAAGTTGGTGATGTTGATGTTGGGAAGCCCCTCCTCGCGCGGGGTGAGCGTGCGGTTGTTGTCGCCGGTGACGCGGAAGTCGAGCCCCAGTTCGCGATGCGAGAAATCGGTATTGGTCTGAATCGCGAGCTGGTTGGCCCGAACGCGGTTATACCCCACCCGCAGGTCGTTGATGGCGCGCGGTCCGAGAATCCTCGAGTAGCCGACGCCGATGTTCTGCGCGCGAAAATCGGTGACGAACCTGGTGGTCCGCTGAAGAGGATCGTTGGTCCAGGCGGATTCCACAATCACGTATCGCCCGAAGATCCGGTTGTTGTCGTTGAAACGATGATCCACGCGGCCCAGATACTGGTCCGAATTCAGGATCTGATCGTTCGTCCCGACGCGGTTCAACGTGGATCGGGCGGCCCGCGCCTGCTCCTCGAAGTTGGGCGGCGGGATGAAACCTCCTTCCGGGAATGGGCTCGTTTTCTTGAACGTCAGCAGGTTGAGCGAAACGGGATTCAGGAGGCTGCGCGGAATGATGTTGTTCGGGAAAGGCGCTGTATCGCCAACAAGCCGGATGGCTCTGGTGACGGCTGGATTGGCGTCGTTCGGATAGTATCGGTTTCGCGGCTCCAGAATCTCCGAGAAATCGCCGCTTCTCATGGCCGCCGTGGGAACCGCTTGACGGGCGGGCGTGGCCCGGTTCTCGCGGCGGCCTTCATAGCTGCCCAGAAAGAACGTCTTGTCGCGTCGGATGGGGCCGGAGAACATCCCCCCGAACTGATTTCGCCGCAGCTTGTTCTTGGGAGAAGTGGGCGGCAGGAAATAGCCTCGCGCGTCCAGTGCGTCGTTGCGCAAAAACTCGAAGGCGGCGCCGTGATGCTGGTTGGTCCCCGACCGGATGGCCACATTGGCCTGGGCGCCTGAGTTCATCCCGTATTCGGCGGAGTAGACGGCGCTCTGGATCTTGAACTCCTCGACTACTTCGAGAGAAGGAACAAACAGCATGGCGCTCTTGAAGCCATCCACGGCGGCCACGCCATCGAGCGTGATGTTCTGGTTGGTGTCGCGCTGGCCGTTTGCCGACAGCCCGACGATCTGCCCGGGCATGGCGCGCGTGCCAATGGTCTGCTGCCCGTCCACCCCCATGCGCGAGCTTCCGTAGACCACGCCAGGCATCAGCGTGGCCGCTTGCGCAAAGTTCCGCCCGTTCAACGGCAGCTCGACAATGCGGCGATGTTCGATCACCGACCCCAGCGTGGCGTCTTCCGTCATCAGCAAGGGCGCCGCGCCGGTGATCTCGACTTTCTCCGACTGCTGCCCCACCGCAAGCTGGAAATCGAGGCGAGCCTTTTGCTGAAGTTCCAACGTGATTCCGCGGCGCACTTCCGTCTTGAAGCCGGCCGCCGTGCAAGTGACTTCGTACTCGCCGATGTCCAGCAACGGAAAGATGTAGTTGCCGGTCTCATTGGATGTCGTCGTTCGCACGTCGCCGGTCTCGATCCGCTTGGCGGTGATGGCGGCGCCGGGAATCACCGCGCCGGAAGAATCCGTCACCAGTCCCAGAATCTGCGTGGAAACCGTTTGCGCAAGAAGACTTGCGGGAAGAACAAGAGCAACCAGCCAGCGCATGGAGTGCCTCCCTGGGAAGTATACTGCACGCCGGATTGCAGGAAGTTCACGATTCGTACATCCAGCGCCCGCCCGCCATCGTCCGCTCGACGGGGATCTGGATCAGGCTGCCGGGGTCTGCCTGGAACGGATCGCGCCCCAGCACCGCCAGGTCCGCCAGCTTGCCCGCCTCCAGCGTACCCTTGATCCGCTCCTCGAACGACGCATAAGCGCCGTTCTGGGTGCTGGCGCGGATCGCTTCCGCCACCGTGATCCGCTGGCTGCCGCCCCACAGCGTTCCCTTGCTGTCGCGCCGTGTCACCGAGGATTGGAGCGCCATCATCGGCTCGAATGGGCCTGGCACATAGTCCGAGCCGGGCGCAACACGGATGCCGTGATCGAGGAAGCTGCGCATGGCGAACATCCGCTCCAGACGCTCAGGGCCGTACTCGCGCATCTTCTCGCCGTGGTAGTGGACATAGGTCCAGAACGGCGTAGGAATCGCTCTGAGCGCCTTCATCCGCGCCAGCAGGTTGTCGTTGATCAGGGTGCAGTGCTCGAGCCGGAAGCGCGGATCGCTGCGCGGATGCTCCCGCTGCAATCGCTCGTAGACTCTTAACGTGATGTCGATGCCCACATCGCCATTGGCGTGCGTGCCGATCTGCCAGCCCGCCAGGTGCGCCTTCCGGCCGGTCTCGTAGAGCTCATTTTCCGGCATCACCACGATGCCGTAATCGTTCGGCCGGCCTATGTACGGCTGGCTCAGCCGCGCCGTCCGCTCGCTGATCGAGCCGTCGGCCGTCATCTTCATTGCGCCGACGCGCACCCATTCATTCCCCAACCCGGTCCGCACGCCGGCGGCGATCATTTGATCGATGTAGCGGAAGTTGATCAGTGCATAGACGCGGCAGAACAGGTCGCCGTTTTCGAGTGCATCCTGGTAAGCCCGCAAATCCTCGGGCGAGCCCTGCGCATCGTGCGCCGACGTGATGCCGGCCCTGGCGAACAGCTTCGTGATCAGCTTGACCCCTTCGCGCCTCTCGGCGACCGTGGGCGGCTTCGACTGGACCCGCACCAGCCGCGCCGCCGTTTCCCGCAACTCTCCCGTCAGCCGGCCCTGCCCATCCCGCACGATCTCGCCACCGCTGGGATTCGGCGTCTTGCCGTGAATGTCGCTTTTCTCAAGAGCTCGCGAATTGGCGTATGAAGTGTGCCCGCCGCGGTGCTGGATGAGGACGGGATGCTCGGGCGCGGCCGCATCCAGATCCGCCTTGGTAAGCTTACGCCCTTCGCGCGTTTTCGTATCGTCATACTTGAAGCCGAGCACCCATTCGCTGACCGGCGTCTTCGCCGCCCGCTCCCTGATCGCACGCTGGATCTGCTCGATCGAGCGCAGGTCGCAATCCACCCGCAGCAGGTGATTAAGACCTGAGCTGGCCACGTGTGTATGCGAATCGATAAAGCCGGGCAGCACCGTGCTGCCGGCCAGATCCGTCCGCCTTGTGCCTGCTGCCGATAGCGCACGGATTTCTTCATTCGAGCCAACCGCGAAGATGCGGTCTCCGGCAATCGCCAACGCCTGTCGCAATTCGAGGGCGGGGCCCGCGTAGATACGGCCGTTGATCAGGATGTGGTCCGGAGCGGGCCCGGCCGCCGGTGAGACGGCGGCGCCGGCCAAGGTGGGAAGCAAGTGGCGTCGCAGCATAGCCCCACGAGCCAGGATAATCCAAGGCGGCGGTGGCGTGGGGCTGGTCCGGTCTGGCGCCCTAAAATGGCAGCGAATCGTCCAGCGCAACCTCCTCGGCGCGCGGCCGGGCGAAGTACACGTTGTAGCGGCCATCCTTGGTGCGCTTGACCACATCGAGAGTCAATCCCGCCATCTCTCGCAGCCGCGACGGCAGCTCTGACAGCTTCTGAAGCTTCACCCCGCAGGCCAGCAGGTCTTCTTTGAGGAAGGAGAGCGTGTTCTCGGTGATCACCCGGTGCTTGAACAGCACCCGTCCAGCGGGTTCCGGCTGCTGAATCCGAAGGACCCAGTTGACCCTGGGATTCCCGGTCGTTCGCGTCCGGTCCAGCCGCACCTCTTCCACAATCACACTGTAAGCGCCGTCGGGAATCTCCATCCCGGGCGTGTCCGGCAACTGCTGGAATCTGGTGTCCAGCTTTTCCAGATCTTCCATCTGGACCGGAGCCGTCGCTGTGCCGAAGTCGTTCATGAGAGCGGATACCTCCCCATGAATTAGTGGGCGGAGGCGAGCAATCCTCTCACAAAGCTTCACGGCGGCTGGCGCTCCCTCACGGTCGCGGCTCTGTTACGGAGCCGCGCGCGTCAGCAAGCGGTCTTAAGCAAGCCTGCCCCAAGCGGAATTGCCTCAGAATTTGAACCTCGCCGACAGGATCGTGCGCCGCGCCTGAACCTGTGCGCCGCTGATGACGCCGAAATTCGAGTTGGTTTGAGCCCCGGTCGCGAAGTTATAGGTGAGCGACGTGTTCGGGTTGTTGGGGTTGAAGTGGTTTAACATATTAAACGCTTCCACCCTGAACTCGAGACTCCGCCTTCCGTCCTTGCCCATACTGAACTCCTTCACCAGCGACCAGTCGAGGTTGATCACTCCACGCCCATAGAGCAGGGTCGGCGGAGTGTTGCCGATGCCGAGCGAATCAGCCGCCGGGAGTGTGAAGTTGGCGGAATTGAACGCGTACTGCAATCTGGGATCTTCCGTCCTTGAGGGATATTGGCCCTCGGGAAGGTATGTGTTGTTCCCCATCTGGCAGCGGAACGGGATTCCGCCTGTGGGCGTACCGGTCCAATAGCCAGGCGGCGCGTTCTGAGCCCCGCAGCCAACCGTGAACGGCGTGCCGGAGTAAATGGCTCCGTTCCCGTTGATCTTCCAGCCGTCCAAAGCCTGCCTGGTGAACGCATTCCCCCAGAAGCGGCTGCCTGAGGGAAGGTCATAGCCGAAGTTGAAATTGGCAGCGTGCGGACGGTTGAGCACGTTCTTGCCCAGTTTGTTGTCCACCCACTGGTTGAACGTGTAGATGATGGTCTTCGACCAGGTGTAATTGGCGTTCCACTGCAACCTGCCGACGCGCCTGTTCAACTGCACCTGAAGAGAGTTGTACGAGCTTGTGTCTACGTAGGTCCAGATGGGAATCGAACCGAACCCGTTGAATCCCACCATCGAGCGGATCAAGTTGGTGGAGTAGAACCCGCTGCTGGTGGGATCGCGAAATCTCGCGATGGCGCCGTCCTTCGGATTCCAGGTCGTGTACGGAGCCACGGCATTGAAATCATACGCTTGTCCCCATCCGTGGCGAAGGGCATTGGCCACATAGGACACGTCGAGGATCATCCCACGGCCGATGTCATGCTGGACGCCGAGACTCCAATTGTAAGTTGTTTGGGTTTCTTGATCCTTCGATCCTCCGAAGACATTCTGGGGCGTGAAGTTGGTCTGAGCGGTTGCCAGATTGGAAAAATTGGTGTACAGGATGGTAGGCGCCAGGTAACTGGGAGGCGCCGCTAACGGGCCCGTGCCTGCTCCCAATGCGCCGATGTATGCGACACTCCAGTTGCGACCGACGGTAATGCCAAACCCGCCGCGAAGGGCCGTTTTGCCGTTTCCGAAAACGTCCCACGCTAAGCCAATGCGCGGCCCTAATTGGATGGGCGGAACATTGAACACATGCCTGTCATATTGATGGATGCCGGACCATGGCATGCCGCCGGCCGGATACGACGCAGTATCGAACGTGCCCTGCCGGACGAACGGGAAGGTCGCGCCCGTGACGGGGTTGATCGCCGCCCTTTGCCCGTTCACCAAGGTTGGGAACAGCAACTGTCCGGCCTTCCTGGCGTCGTACTCTTCCTGGCGGAACATGCCGAGCGTGGCGACTGCTGAGTAGAGGTCCCCCACTCTATGGAACCGCAGGCCGGCGTCCAGCGTGAGCCGGCGGCTTACTCTCCAGGTGTCTTGCACGAACCACTCGATCTGCGTGTAGCGGGGATGTTCGATCTGCTTTATGTTGTCATCGCCGTAGGCAAAAATGCTGCCAAGAAGCGCATTGGAGTAAGGGTACCCGCTGTCGAGCGCGGCGGCCCTGTCGGAGCCGAAATAGTAGGTTCCCGCGGTGTTGTATGTCGAGTAACTGCTCACGTTGCGCGCCATCCGCTCGATATAGATCCCGGCCTTCAAATTGTGGCTGCCCTTCACCCAGGTCATCTTATTGCTGATGGATTGAACCAAATCGGTCCCCACGAACGGCCAGCGGCTGTCGTGACCAAAGTTGGGGGCCCGCGAGATTCCCTGGCCGGATGACTGCGCTGTGAAGCCCGCCGGGAAACCGAAATTAACCTGAGGGAGCAGATTCAGAACGTTGCTAGCCGGAAAGATACGCGGTAACGGGATCGGCTGGCCATTGGCCCCCTTGAGCGGCAGCAGGTTGTCGGCGTACGTCTTGGCGCCGCCCGTCGCAGTGGAAGTTGCCACATCCAAAGGGTTGACGCCCTGCTTGCCGCGATTGGCGCCCCAAGTGAATTCGTTGATCAGGTTGGGGGAGATTGTATAGACCGCCGTGGCCACGGCCCCCGCGGCCTGGACGTGATAACTGTGTGGGAACTGCCCCCAGGTGCCGCCGGACGGACCCACTGTGCCGGCATACCCATCCACGGCCTGATAGTCATTCAACAGGCGCACGAAAGTTACCAGCTTCGGAGAAATCGTGTAGTCGATGCGAAGGATTTTGCCCTCGTTCGGACGCGACTGCGGGAGGATGGTCCGGAAATTGTATTGCCTCAGCCCTGTCGGGTCCAGAGAAAGCCCGCGCGAGTCTGGATTCGGGAACAGGTTCAACATCGCTTGCCCGGCGGGATGAATCCGGCTGGCGGGAATGATGTTGTTCGGAAACGGCGTCTGGCTGGCCGCCGGATCGAAGATCGGAACCCGCACCCCTTGTGTAGTAACCGTCTGCGAGAAATCGCCCTGCCGCTCCAGCGCCGAGGGCATCGTGAAGGTGTTGTCGATGGTGTTCTTGTTGCGCAGCCGGTCGTAGGAGAAGAAGAAGAACAGCCTGGTACGGCTTTTGTTGAAATTGGTTCCCGGGATGATCAGCGGACCTCCAATGGCGCCGCCGGGATTCTGGTAGCGGTATTTCGGCTTTTGGACGTTCAGCTTGTTGTTGAACCACTCGTTGGCGTTGAACATCTCGTGCCGCCAGTAATAGTAGGCGCTGCCATGGAACTCGGGCGTTCCGTTCTTAGTGGTGAAAGTCAACTGGCCGCCGGTTCGCCCGCCGTACTCCGCTGCGTAGTTGGACACCAGCAGTTGCAATTCGCTAATGGCATCCACGCTGGGCGAAAGGTATCCAGGGTTGAGGTTTCCGGAATCCTGGCTGGCGACGCCATCCAGACTGAGGATCACCTGGCCGGTCCGCCCGCCGTTGACCGCCGGGATCCCTCCTCCGGACCAGCCGCGAAAGTCATTCGAGGCGAGAGTCTGGACGCCAGGCAGCGTCATGATGAGCGACAGAGGATTCCGGCCCCGGGTCGGGGTGTCCTCGATCTGGCGGGCGCCGATGGCGATGGAACGGTCCGAGCTGCTGGTGGCCACGTGCACCGCCGAGGCCAGCACCTCGACGGTGGTGGTCACGTCACCGACGCTGAGCCTGATCTCGTGCAAATCGACGCGTTCCTGCGAGCTGACGCTAATGCTCTTCTGATCGTAGGCTTTGAAGCCCGCCGCTGTAATGCGCAAGCTGTAGTTGCCCGGCACCAGGTTTGTGAAGACAAACGAACCGTTCGTGTCCGTGGTGAAGGCGCGCGTCTGCTGCGACAAATCGTGGGTCAGGTTGGCCACTGTGCCGACGAGGGCGCCGCCGCTGGCATCGACGACGGTTCCCGAAATCTGGCCCGTTACGCTCTGGGCGTTCAGCACCGGCAGCGTGGCCAGCAATAGAAAAGCGACTGTTACGAGAATACGAAAGTTCTTCATAGGGTCTAACCTTTTCAACCGCTCCCTCACGGTCGCGCCTCGGAAGCCCCTGCTGAGCCGCGCGCGTCAAGCGGTCCCGAACGGCCGGCAGCGTTATTCCGTGACAGCCCCGCCAGTTGTATCGATGATGACCATATCACGAAGATTCCGCCGGATCAATGGCTGTGCCGCGGGATCTGTTTGCCCACCTCGCGGTACTTCACCGCGAACTCCAGACACGCCCCGGTCTCCAGTTGCCCCACATGCGTCCGGAATAGCTCCTGCCAAGGCGTCTGATGCGGCGGCATGTCGATCTTCAACGCCGCTCTCCTGCTCGCGATCTCCTGGTCGCTGATCAGCACATCGACGCGGCGCGCATTCAGGTCCACTTTGATTTGATCGCCCGTCTCGAGAATCGCCAGGTTTCCCCCTGCCGCCGACTCGGGCGACGCGTTCAGAATCGACGGGCTCGCCGACGTCCCGCTCTGCCGCCCGTCTCCCAGCGTCGGCAACTGGTTCACGCCCTTGCGGACCAGCGCATCCGGCGGCAGCATGTTCACCACCTCCGCCGCCCCCGGATATCCCACCGGTCCCACGCCGCGGATCACCAGAATCGAATGCTCATCGATGCCGAGCGCGGAGTCATTGATCCGCTCATGATAATCCTCCGGCCCGTCGAACACGATCGCCCGCCCGGTGAAACAGTTGCCATCCCCGAGAAACCGCCGACGGAACTCCTCGTCGATCACCGAAGTTTTCACCAGCGCGCTGTGGAACAAATTCCCTGTCACCACCAGAAATCCCGCGTTCTCTTTGAGCGGCTTGCCATATGGCCGGATTACGTCGTGATTCACGCTGCGCGACAGCGCGTAGTTCTCGCCGATCGTCTTCCCGGTCACCGTCCGCGCGCCTTTGCGGATCTTGCCCGCCTGCATCAGTTCGCCGATCACCGCCGGCACGCCGCCCGCCAGATGATACGCCTCGCTCAGGTATTGTCCGGCCGGCTGCACGTTCACCAGCAGCGGAATCTCGTGCCCGATCCTCTCCCAGTCCTTGTTGTCCAATTCAACGCCGATGTGCCGTGCAATCGCGTTCACATGGGGCGGCGCATTGGTTGATCCGCCGATCGCCGAGTTCACCACGATCGTGTTCTCGAACGCCTCCCGTGTCAGAATCTTGTCCGGCGTCAGCTCCTCGCGCACCATCTCGACGATCCGCCGCCCCGTCAGGTACGCCATCTGCGCCCGCTCCCGATACGGCGCTGGAATCACCGCGCAGCCCGGCAGCGACATCCCCATCGCCTCGGCCAGCGAATTCATCGTCGTCGCCGTCCCCATCGTGTTGCAATGGCCCACGCTCGGCACCGACGCCGCCACCATCCTGAAAAATTCCTCGAGGTCGATCTCGCCCGCCGCCAGCAGCCGCCGCCCTTCCCAAACGGCCATTCCTGAGCCGGCCAATTGTCCCTTGAAGTAACTGTTCAGCATCGGCCCGCCAGAGAACACAATTGCCGGTATGTTCACCGTCGCCGCCGCCATGATGCTGCCCGGCGTTGTCTTGTCGCACCCCGTCGTCAGCACCACCCCGTCAAACGGATTCCCATGCAGGGTTTCCACCAGGCCCAGATACAGCAGGTTGCGGTCGATCGCCGCCGTCGGCCGCCGGCAGCTCTCCTGAATCGGATGCACCGGAAACACGAATGGGATTCCGCCCGCGTCCCGAATTCCATCCCGAATCCGCTCCGCCAGCACCAGATGATGCCGGTTGCAGGGCGACAAGTCACTCCCCGTCTGCGCGATCCCGATAATCGGCTTCCCCGACCGCAGCTCCTCATGCGTCAGCCCGTAGTTCGGAAATCGCTCCAGATAAATCGCCGTCGATCCAGGGTTGCACTGGTTGTCAAACCAGCAGCGGCTGCGCAGCCGGCCCGCACATTCAGCTTTCAGAAGATCCGGTATCTTGCTCATACGGAACTGACCATTGTATCGAACAAGGATAGTTGCTCTTCTCCCAGCTCCGGCGTGTATTCGATGGCGCGCTTTTCAAGCCGCAACCCCCGGCGGATTTCCTCTACCATCTTCCGGATGCGCTCCGGGTAAGCCCCATGCAAAAAGGCGCTCTCGGCGAAACGTTTCCGGTAGCGCTCCGCCAGGTGTGGAAACCGCTCTTCCAGAAACGGAAAAAACACCTGCTTCGAGCACGGCTTCAGAAAAACAACACCCGCGCCCCAATAGCGAGCCCCCGCGTGCGCCGCCGATTGCGCCACCCGCCGCAAGCTATCCATCGAGTCGTTGATCAGCGGCAGCACCGGACTGGTGAACACACCGGCCACAATGCCGCGCCGCGACAGCTCCTCGACCGCCCTCATCCGCAACTCCGGCCTCGGCGCCCTCGGCTCGAGCAGCCTCGCCAGCCCCGCATCCATCGTCGTCACTGTCAGCGTCAGATGCAGCACGCTCCGCCTTGCGATTCTCTCGAACAGATCCGCGTCCCGCGCCACCAGGTCCGACTTGCTGATCAGCGAAATCCTCCGCCCACGCTCCCCCGCCAGCACTTCCAGCATCGCCCGTGTGATGCGAAACCGCCTCTCGGCCGGCTGATACGGATCCGTCGCTGTCCCGATCGCGATCCGCTCCGCGAGCGGAATTCCCGCCAGCTCGCTGCGAAACGACGCCGCCGAGAACTGCTTTGCGAAGATCCGGGTCTCGAACTCCTCCGGCCGGCGCAGCTCCATGAACTCGTGCGTGTAGCGGGCATAGCAATACTTGCAGCCGAACTCGCAGCCCCGGTAAGGATTGATGGTCCAATCAAAAGGCACGCGCTGGCTGGTGCAACGGTTGATCCAGCGCCGGGCCGGCAGGTGGGCGCAGCGAGGCGAGCGATGCCGAGTAGGGTCACGGCCTATTTTCGCTTTTTCTTCGCTTTGGGTCAAGGTACTTTCGTACCTCACAACCACACAAGCTTTTCCCGCTACACTGGGAGCATGTCTTCCGTTGGGGAGACGAAATTTGCACGGGAACGATCGGGGATCTTTACGAGCCACAGGGTCGCCAGGGACGAGAGCAGAGCGGCGGCAAGAATCTTTTTCATGAAGAGAATGTTACTACGGCGCGGCCGGTACTTTAGGCGAACCATGCCCAATGAAGCCGATACATGCCGGAAGTTCGTCGTTCCCAGGCTTCAGGCCGCCGGCTGGGACACGGACCCTCATCGCCTCAATGAACAAGTAACCTTCACCGACGGGCGGATCATCGCCGCCGGAAGCAAAGGGCATCGCCGTCCCGGCAAGCGCGCCGACTACCTGCTCCGGTATCGCCCCGATCTGGGCATCGCCGTTGTGGAGGCGAAGGCCTCGTACTGCACCGCGTCGGATGGACTTCAACAGGCCAAAGACTACGCCGAGATCCTCGGCTTGAAGTTTGCGTACGCCACCAACGGTCGCGAGATCGTCGAGTTTGACTTCCTCCAGGGATGCGAGCGTACCGTCCCCGACTTCCCGATGCCCGACGAGCTGTGGGCGCCGCCTGCTTGCCGGCAGCGGCTTGGCGCCTCAATCGGCCCGCACTTTCCACGACCTCGGCCGGTCGTGTGTGCCCCCGTCAGTTTCGCGAGTACGAGCCACATGTGACGAGTGGTCCGCGGAACTGGGGTAGCCGCATCGTGTCAAGTGGCGTCCGCTTCTATCGCGCTCAGGACATCGCCCCAAACGGTGGCATATGCAACTCCAGCAAGGCATTCATTGCGCCGCCGGATTCGGACCAGGGGCGATCGGCCTGGTTGAAGCCAGGCGACTTAATGCTTGTCATTACTGGGGCCACCGTCGGACGCAGGCTACGTGAACCAACATGTCGCTGTCTGCCGTTTCGCCCGGCCTGACATCGCCCCCCGGTTTGTTCTATGGGGTCTCCGCGGCCCGACGGGGCAAGAGCAACTGCTTGACCAGAGGTACGGCCAAGGGAAACCCGGGTTGAACCTGAACAACATCCGGGCCATTGAACTCCCCATCCCCGATTTGGCCGAGCAACTCCGGATCGTTGACTGCTTGGACCGCCTCGAAGCCCGAGTGAAGGCGCTCGACGAGCTTCGCGAGAAAAGGGATGCAGAGCTACACGCGCTGCTGCCCGCCATCCTCGACCGCGCCTTCCGAAGAGAACTTTGAGATGCCTGCCGAACCGCGCCGCTACACTCAAGACGAAATCGACAACCTGATCGGCTGCGCCAAGGTCGTCTCGGAGCCGCCGAAACGCGACCTGAAGCGGATCGCGGGCACTTCCGCAATGACATGCGGCTCAAATCGACCGACGGCAAACTGGAGTTCCGCGCCTTCATGCGGCGCAGCGGAGATCTGCCCGAGAACTTCTCCGTCGGCCTGGCGTTTCTCCCCAAGGACGGCACAGGAGAGGTTCTGCTGTTGCGGTGCAACGGCCCCCACGGCGGCTACAACGACTCCTTTGACCCGGAGCACCCGCACTGGGATTTCCACGTCCACCGCGCCAGCGCCGAGATGATCGAAGCCGGCCGGCGGCCGAAAAGGCGGCAGCCGTGAACCGGGATTTCGCGTCCTATGAAGAGGCGGTATAGTATTTTCTGAGGGCAACAAACGTCACCGATGCCCGGACGTACATCGCCGACATCGCACAGGGCAATTTGCCCTTCGCCGAACAGGAGCCAATCCCATGACGGGAATGGAATTATTGAGACAGCAATTCAACGGCCACGTGGCATTCCGGGAGCGCCGGCCGGGCGTCGTCCAGGTGCTCGCCCCGCTGTTTCACGAAGACGGCGACATGGTGGACATCTTCATCGACGAGCCGCGGAACGGGTCGAACCGGGTGCGCATCAGCGACCACGGCATGACGCTGATGCGGCTGACCTACAACTACGACCTGGACACTGAGAACAAGCTGCGGATCTTCAACCGCATCCTGGCCGAGAACCGCATCTCGGAGCAGGACGGACGGCTGTACATCGAGGCGGAACCCGAGCGCCTCTACCCGGCGATTCTGCAATTCGCGCAGACGGTGGCCAAAGTCTCCAGCATGCAGTTTTTCAAGCGCGAGGTGATCCAAAGCCTGTTTTACGAGCAACTGGCCGAATTCATCGAGGAACGCCTCGCTGAATTCAACCCGCGGGCCCGCGTGCTGCCCATTCCGGACCATGACGAGTACGAGGTCGACTACCAGTTCTATGCCGGTCCGCGCCCGCATAACGAGCGCGGCCGACAAGCAGTTCCCGTCGCTCGACGACTTCCGGGAAAACGGCGCGCTGTTCCTAGAGCGAGAACGCGCGGCATGAGATAAGGCACCCTTGCCAAGACCTCCGCGACTGAGCCGCATCTTGCCCCGTCCATCGCCGCTGTGGCGGTAGGTCATTGAATCGACGCGCAAAAGAGAATACCCTCATGTTTATGGCGCGCCCTTCAGGCAACTCAATTGTCGACTCGGCCGAGCTAGACAAGTTGGCGATAGCGGTGGAGGAGGCGGCGCGAGCTGCGAGCGTCGCCAAGCCTCGATTTGTCGAACCTGCGCGGGGCACTCTCGACCGTGCGAAAGCTCGGCGGCGCCAGATTGTTTTTGGACGCCGAGGCTCGGGCAAGACTAGCTTACTAGGCGTGGCGGTAGTCACGTGATCTTTAGCGCTTCCGGTGTGCGCGAGATCGTCTCGGTGCCCGCGAGACGTCCAATAAAGCCGCTCTACATCAAACAGTTTCTGGCGCTGATCGACGCCGCTGGAGAAAGTGGAAAACAATGAGAGCACGTACGAACCGGGAACTCGACGGATACCAGTTTACAGTTCGTCCTCTGTCAGCCGAAGAGGGAGGCGGATACTTGGTGGAGTATCCGGATATACCTGGATGCATGTCCGACGGCGAGACTATCAACGAGGCGATCGTGAACGGCAGGGAAGCGCTGCGCGATTGCCTGGAAGTATTCCGAGAGTCGGGCCGGAGGCTGCCGAAGCCCAGCATCGAGGCCGCTCAATGGCGGCAGCGCCTGCCCCGGACTCTCTATGCCAAGCTCACGAGACAAGCGCAGCGTGAAGGCGTCAGTATCAACAGCTTCGTGACGGCAATCATCGCCGAGGCAGTTGGATCCAGGCAAGGCGCCGTGTCGCAAAGGGTGGGGAAGCGAGTGTGAATGCCTCGTCTTATGCGACCGGGAGCCTGAACAGCGGCACGCCGGCATGCGGTTCGCGGGAGTGCCATCTGAAACGAGAAAAGCGGGCGTGGCTGTTAACGATTCGGTTGGGCAGCTTTGTGTGCAGGTCGGGCAGCCGAGTGGGAGTTTGGCTCCCCCACACTGGACACGTTTCGAACTCTTGCGGCCTATAGGGCGGTCCGCTCGAACCACTCCAATTGCTTTTGGACCAATGGCGTACGCGCAAAACTGGCACGCCCAACCAGACTGGGTGCCCAGCCGAGATCCTTCTCGAACCGGTGAGAACGAGCATCTTCGAGCAGAGAATCCGGTGAGGGCCGTAAACCCTACGGCGTCACTCGCGGGGTGCAGTAGTCAAAGCTGACCACATGCCCGACGGCCAATCCCAAAATCGGACAATGCGGCACAGTTGATCGTTTTAGGCGCAAGGACTTAACCTTGGCAGCAGAAGTGCTCCACTCCGCAACATGCTGCGGTCAATCTGGCGTTCGCTAACTCGGGATCCAGGCTTTACTGCCACCGCCGTACTGACCCTGGCGCTGGGGATCGGAGCCAACACCGCGATGTTCTCCGTCATCGACGGTGTCCTGCTCAAGCCGCTGGCTTACCGCCAACCGGACCGGTTGGTCACATTTTGCTCCGTTACTACGACCCCTGGCGCGACCACGCCACACAGCTCGAAAGCATCGCCGTGATGCGCCCGAGCACCGTCAACCTCACGGGAACCGGCGAGCCGGAACGTCTGCTCAGCGCCCACGTCTCCGCATCGCTCTTCCCCACTCTGGGGGTGCGGCCGGCGCTGGGACGGCCGTTC
>JACQDF010000016.1 GCA_016201205.1 Acidobacteriota bacterium | reverse complement strand
GGCGGCGGCGCCTGGATGCTGCACCAGATTCCGGAGCCGCTGCCGCTGGGCGTCGACGGACGCTGGTTTCCGCCCGGCATCCAATTCGTGAAGCAGGCGCGTGCCTGGCGACAACAGATCTTCCCCTGGTTCGATCTCGAGAAGCTCATCTGGTGGGAAGTGCCCGTGCTGATGGCGCTCGAGCCGGCGGATTCGCTCGGGCTCCTGCACAACCATTACAACCAGTACGGAATGCTCGAAAACGAAGCCTGGGGCCGCCCGCGCGACACGACGCGCTTTCCAGGCAAAGAAGGATTCTCGGCCTACACGACCGGGCTGCTGTACCGCTACTGGAATCTCGGTTTCAAGCTGCCGCCCAGCGCGGGATCGGCGACCGGCGTGCTGCCCAATCCCGCCGGCTACAACCGCATCTATGTTCCGCTGCGCAAGCCGTTCACGGTGGAGAACTGGTATGCCGCGTACCGCGAAGGGCCGAGCTTTGTGACCAACGGGCCGGTGCTGTTCTTCGAAGCCCGGCCGAAGGGCAAGCAGGTGGCCGTGAAGGTGGAAGCGCTGGCGCGTGAGCCGATCGACCGCATCGAGATTGTCGCCAACGGCGAGGTGCTGCGCACGCTGGCAAGCCGCCAGGCTCAGTTCACCATCGAGGCGGAAAATCACAGTTGGATCGCGGCGCGCTGTTATCTGAAGACGCCGGGCACCGTGCGCATGGCGCATTCAAGCGCCGTGTTCCTGGCCGGCCAGTGGGATGCGAGCGCGGACGCGCGGTACTTCGTCGAGTGGCTGGACGCTCTGATTCGCGACTCGGAGGCCGACGCCGAGCGCCGGCAGTTGTTGGGCCTCTACCGGCAAGCCCGCGAATTCTACGCAGCGCGAATCAGAAAATAAACTTCAGCGCAAACTGCATCCGGCGGGGCTCTCCCGCGGCGCGGATCTTCGCCGTATTCGCCTGGCCAAGCGTCGTCACCGGCGAGGCCAGGTTCACGTGATTGATGACGTTGAACAGCTCCCATCGGAACTGGAAGCGCATGCGCTCACGGACGGCGAAATACTTCATGAGGCCGGTGTTGAAGTTGTGATTGCCGGGGCCATCCAGGATGCCCAGCCCCGAATTGCCGAATTGATAGAGCGGCGGCGCCGCCAGGCCGGCCGGATTGAACCAGCCTTCGGGGGAAGGATCCGGCACGCGAACAGCGCCAGCCAGATTCGGCCGCGTATTGAAGCCGTTGCCCAGCGTCGCTCCGGGGACCGTGAACGTCAGCGGCTCGCCGGAGATGAAAGTGTAAATGCCGCTCAGTTGCCATCCGCCGATGAGCGGCCGCCCGCGGGCAATCGGAATCTCGTAAATCGCGTTGCTGGTCACCATGTGCCGGCGCTCCAGATCCGAGCGGCCGCGATTGTATCCTGCCGGTGCGAACGGAACGGGGAAGTCCGTGATGCTGTCGCCAAACTCATCGACCTGGCGCGCAAAAACGTAAGTCGCTCCGTACCCGAGTCCGCGCGTGAAGCGGCGCTCCCATTGCACTTGCAGCGAGTTGTACCAGGACCGGCCGATGTTTTCGTACAGCCGCAGGGTGCCCAGCGCGGGGAACGGGCGGGCCGCTTGCAGATTGGTGTAACGGCCGGGAGGCGCTTCATTGTGATCGACTCGAGTAATCAGATCGCGGCCCCGATTGCCGGCGTAAGAAACCGTGAGCGCAGAATCCAGTGGCAGCAGCCGCTGGATCGACACGTTCATCTGGTAGCTCCTCATCGGATCCACGTCCCAGGCCGCGGCGGTCACGGACGGCTGCACGAAATCCCGAGGGTTTGCCGGAAACGAAGTTTCCCAGCGTTGCATGGAGGCTCGGGTGAACGTGCTCCTCTCGACGGCCCAGTAGGGCGGGCCGATGATCTGCGAGCCGGTGATGTTGCCGTTGTAGCTGGAAGCAAAAATCCCAAAGCCTGCCCGCACGACCCAATCTTCTTTGTGAAACGGGCGCCAGGCCACGCCGAGTCGCGGAGTCAGGAACCCGCCTGCCTGGAACAGGCCGCGGGGAATGTTCAGCATCGCCGCGGGCGCCCACAGGTCCTTGGTCGAGGCAGCCAGATACGGCGCCACCGGCTGTGAGGTGAGGTCGATGCGGCCCTGCTCATCATTGGCGGCTGCAATCCTGCCCGTCTTCAGATCAAAAGTA
Source organism: Acidobacteriota bacterium (assembly GCA_016201205.1). Classification (GTDB taxonomy): domain Bacteria; phylum Acidobacteriota; class Terriglobia; order Bryobacterales; family Bryobacteraceae; genus CADEFT01. The sequence continues at coordinate 1,795 of JACQDF010000016.1, read as the reverse complement.
GCGCCCGCATTGCGCACCAGCGTCTTCTCGTGCCAATAATCCCACCGCAGGCCCAGCGTCAGCGTGAGACTGCGACTCACCTTCCAGAAATCCTGCGCATAGGCCGCTGAATACGGCGAGTGACCCATGCCGAAAGACTGGAGCGGGTAATTGCGCTCATTGTTGGCCACCAGCCCCAGCACGTAGTCCGCAAAGCCGTTGTTGGTGTACTGCCCGTTAAATCCGAACGTGCCTCGCGGCGACGCGGAAGAATGCGCCGCCAGCGTGCGCCGGTCGTTGTATTCATAGCCGAACCCGAGGGTGTGATTGCGCCGCACCAGCGACATGCCCGCCTTGCCATGATGATCCTGCCGCCGGAAATTGCCCGGCACCTGCGACGGCATGCTGAAGCCCTGGTACCCGGTGAAGGTGACGTTGGGCAGGCCGACTGCCTCCTCGCGCCCCTCCGTGGGGATTCCCTGAATCCCGGCCTTCGCCGTCAGATTCTCTTTGCCGACAGCGTCGGAGTTGTTCAGCGTCTGCGATTGCAGATAGCCGAATGCGAGGTTCAACAGCGTCGACGGCGTGATCGTCCAGTTGTAGTTCAGCGCGGCGTTGTGCTGCACCAGATCCTGCGACGAGGTGATCTCGGGGCGATACTGCGGATTCAGCGTGCTCTGCGAGATGCGGATCCAGCGGGCGTAGGCGCGTTGCGAGCCCGTTATCTGGTAATCGAGACGCAGATGGAAATTGCCGCCGTCGTCGAGCGAAGGCGCCACCGCGCGGTACCGGTTCTCGCCCGGCACATTCGGCATCAGGATGTGCGGATAGAAGAAACGTGATGCCGAGGAAATCCGCGAAACGGGAATCTGGTTGTTCGGAAACGGCGCGTTGGCAGCGGGATCGGCGATCGCTCGCGGCGCCGGCCGGAAGTCGCCTTCGCGCATCGCCGGATCGATGGTGTCAGCGTTGTAGATCCGCTCACGGCGGATGCGGCTGCCTTCGAAGCTGGAAAAAAAGAACAGCCGGTTGCGCCTCAGCGGGCCGCCCAGGCCATAGCCGAACTGGTTGCGGATCAGCTTTGGCGTCGCCAGCGCGAACGTGTTGCGCGCATCCACCGCGAAGTTGCGGTGATACTCCCACAGCGTGCCGTGGAACTCGTTCGAGCCGCCCTTCGTGATGAGCATCACTTGCAGCGGCATGCGGCCGCTTTCGGCGGTGAAGTTGCTGGTTTGCACGCTGAACTGCTCGACGGTCTCGAGCGCCGGCAGCCCGACGCCCTTTTCGGTGCTGGCGTCGTTGGCGTCCAGGCCGTCGACAGAGAAGCCGGTCTGGTCGTCTCGCTGCCCCGCGCCTTGCACGGTGCTCTCGCCGGAAAGGCCGCCCCGGCCGAGGTAGCGCAGCCCGGGAACCAGATTCACCAGCTCGATGGGATCGCGCCCGATGAGCGGCAGATCGCGGATCTGCTTCTCGGCGATCGCTGCTTCGAGCGAAGCCTTTTCGGTTTGAAGCAGATCCGCCGCTCCGCGCACGATGACGCGCTCGAGGACTTCGCCGACCTCGAGCGCCGCCGTCACACGCCGCTGCTGGCCGGCCGCCAGCTCGATGCGCTCCAGCGTCCACGGGCGGAAACCCTTCGCGGTGACGGTTACCGAGTAGAACCCGCGGCCGAGAGCCAGGATCTCGAATGCGCCGACCGCGTTGGTGGAGGCTGTTTGTCTGATCCCTCGATCGAGGCTGACCACGTCAACCGCGGCTCCGGGGACAGAGGCGCCCGAAGCGTCGTGAACCGTACCCAGAATCGAGCCATCCGTGC
>JACQDF010000232.1 GCA_016201205.1 Acidobacteriota bacterium | reverse complement strand
GGCCCTGGTGAAGGCATACAGGTCCTTGCACGAGCTGCGAGATCCGGCCGCCTTCCAGGCCTGGCTGGCGCAGATCGCCCGTCGCACTTATTCACGCATGAAGAAGCGGCAGGCGCTCCACCCGATGCTCGCTTTGGATTCCATTCCGCCGGCCAGCCCTGAGCTTGCCAGCGAAGCCATCCCTCCGGATGAAGCCGCGATGGAGGGGGAGATCGAGATGCTACTCCGGCAGGCTATGGAGTCGCTGCCGGAAACATATCGAGTCGTCTATGAGCTGCATGACATCGAGCAGCTTGTGGTGCGCGACGTGGCCGCCCGCCTCGGGTTAACAGTGCCCGCCGTTAAGTCACGTTTGCATCGCGCCCGCGAGATGATCCGCAACCATCTGGACCAGGCTCTGCACACGCCGCATCAGTAATACCAGCGCGGGCGACGCAGCGGGGCAGAACTCGCGGACACCTGCGAATGGTCTGTTCTGCCTTTGCCGCTGTGAAGCGGCTGGCCGGAACCGAGCGCTCCTGGCTGCGTTTCGGCCGCCTGGACGCTGGTGCTTTTCCCCGGCCACAGCCTGGCAGCAGATCATCCGGCGCATCCGCAAGATGGTCCCGCGCCGCAGCCACGCCACCCGCGCTGGCGAGGTTGATCTTCCAGTGCAATAGATCAGGAGCGACAATCTTCGTTCCGGATCGGCTGCTGTATCACCTCCATATTGTCAGAGTCCGGGAGCCGGAAAAAGGATTCAGCCCGGCTCGACGCCCTTCACTTTGGCGCTCTGATATACTTGCGTCCAGTTTATTTGGAGGTTTGAAGGCCAAAACGGCCAGAGGGGGTCCGCGATGTTTCTCGATTCTTTACGGCAGCGTTCCTTGCTGCTGGCGCTGATTCTGTGCGCCACTGCTCAGCAGGCGCCCGCTCAGGTTCTCTACGGCTCGCTCACTGGCAATGTCACCGATCCTTCCGGCGGCTCCGTGCCTAATGTCAAGATAGAAGCTCTGAATACGGGCACCGGTGTCTCACGCGCCGCCACCACCGACAGCGCCGGTTCGTATTCGTTCAATGATCTGCAAGCCGGCGTCTACAAGATCACGTTCAGCGCCGCTTCGTTCCGCACGCTCGTCCAGGAAGACGTGCAGATCCTCTCCAACAACGTCCGGCGCGCCGACGTCCAGCTTCAGGTGGCGCAGGTCAGTGAGACGATTACCGTGTCCAGCTCCGCGCAGGTGCTGCAAACCGACCGCGCTGACGTGAACCATCAGGTGCAACAGTCGCAAATCGCCAATCTGCCCTTCACCGGAAACGCCGGCCGCAACTGGCAGGCGCTGTACAAGATCCTTCCCGGCTTTTCGCCGCCCGCCGAACTTCACTCCGATGCCGGAAACCCGCAGCGCGCGCTGGGCACCAACGTCAACGGCGCCTCGTATTCCAACAACAACACACGCCTCGACGGCGCCACCGTCTCCTACCCCTGGCTGCCCCATATCGTCGCCTATGTTCCTCCGGCTGACGCCGTCGAGGCGGTGAACATCGTCAGCAACGCGTTCGACGCGGAACAGGGCATGGCAGGCGGCTCGGCCATCAACGTTTCCATCAAGTCCGGCACCAACGACTATCACGGCAGCGTCCATTGGTTCCATACCAATTCCGCGGTCCGCGCGCGCAATTTCTTCAACTTGTCCTCCGGCATTCCAAAGAACATCCTGAACCAGGGTGGCGGCACCATCGGCGGGCCCATCAGGAAGAACAAGCTGTTCTTCTTCGCGGACTGGGAACGCACCGTGCGGCGTGAGTTCCGGTCCGCCTTCCGCACCGTGCCTGACGCCAGTCTCCGCCGCGGCGACTTCTCGGCGGCAGGCGCCCTCATCTACGATCCGCTCACGGGAGCCCCGGACGGCTCCGGGCGCCAGCTCTTTCCGGGCCGGATCATCCCCGCCGGCCGGATCGACTCCGCTTCCGCTCAGATGATCGCACTCATTCCCGCGCCCAACCTGACCACTTTCCCCTCCAACTACTTCGCCGCCGGCAGTTACGAGTTTAACCGCGACAACCTGGACGTCAAGATCAACTACAACCCGACCGGCAAGTCTTCGGTGTTTGGCCGTTACAGCTACTCTCCGAGTCTGATCTTCGATCCACCGTCGCTCGGTCCCGCCGGCGGGGACGCACTGGCGGGCGGCCAGCCGGGCACAGCTCCGAGCCGAATCCAGTCGGCGTCGATCGGAGGCACCTACGCCATCAGCCCGCGCCTGCTTGGGGACGCCACCCTCGGCTTTACCCGCCAGCGTCTGGGCGCCCAGAACGTCGATATTGACAAGAACTACGGTCTCGACACGCTGAAAATCCCGGGCACCAACGGCTCGGATCGTCTCCAGGGCGGCTATCCCCGCTTCAACATCGCCAGCTTCTCAGCCATCGGCAATCCGAATGTCTCCAATCCGTTTCTGTTCCGCGACAACCAATATGTCCTGAACGGAAACTTGAGCTACCTTCGCGGCGCCCACAGTTTCCGCTTCGGCGCCGAGTACACCTACTACACCATCAATCACTTTCAGCCTCAGGCGGCGTTCGGCCCCCGTGGCGGCTTCAACTTCACCGGCGGCGTTACCTCCCTTCGAGGCGGTACGGCTCCAGGCCAATACAGCGGTTTGGCCGACTTTCTGCTCGGTCTGCCCAACGCCATGGGCAAGGACATCCAATACATCAACCCCGCCGCCGTGCGCATGCCCGGCTACGGCTT
>JACQDF010000228.1 GCA_016201205.1 Acidobacteriota bacterium | reverse complement strand
GACCACCAATGAGATCGGCCGCAGCGTGACCGAAGCTTCGAAGGGAGTCGGCGACATCGCCAAGAACATCGGCGGCGTGGCCGTGGCGGCCAAGGGCACCACGCAGGGCGCCAACGACACGCAGAAAGCGTCGCAGGAGTTGAGCCAGATGGCGGCCCGGCTTCAGACGGTCGTCTCGAAGTTCACGTTCTGACCGGATCAAAGAGTCAGATGCGGATGCGGATTGCTCAACGAGACAAGAGAGGTAAATCGTGAAGTGGTTTTATGACCTGAAAATCGGAACGAAGCTGTTGTGCAGCTTCGTTCTTGTGGCTCTCATCGCCGGAGTCATCGGCTGGGCCGGGTACTCGGGTGTGTCACGTACCAACGAGATTGTCGACGCGATGTACTCCGCGCGCCTCGTGCCCATTCGCGACTTGGCATACGTCAATACCGCGCTGGATAGGACGCGTATGACCGTGCTCGCCATGATGGCTACGAAAAATCTCGCGGAGCGCCAGAAGTGGGCGGCGGAAGGGGACGCGCAGATCAAGAAGGTGGGTGAGACCATCGAAGCCTTTACGAAGGTCGTTAGCATGGGCGCCAGCAGACAGAAGATCCTGCTCAAGGAGGAAGAGGAAGCGCTCCCTAAGTTTCGAGCCGCTTTGGTGGTGTACGTGAATTCGCGGGCCAAGACCGTCAGCTATGCGCTGAAGATGCAGGACGCCGCGGCGCTCGAGTGATCAAGGAGGGGAATCCGGCGCGGCTGGTAAGCTCGACTCCCAAACCGTGGGGGTTCGCTCGGTGGGCAAGCTGCCGGCCGGCTTCGACTATGGCGTCGAGATCGCCAGCCAGCGCGGCCGATACGCGGGCGACCGCATCGGCGCCTGGGCCTCCCATTTTGTGCTGGGCCACATCCTTCCCGATCCGCGCCGCCTGCCCCGCCTGTTCGCCGAATACAACTATGCCTCCGGCGACGAGAACCCAGCAGACGGCAGGCGCGGCTCTTTCGACCAACTCTACCCCAGCGGGCACGACAAGTCCGGCCTGGCCGACCAGTTCATGTGGAGCAACCTGAGCCATGCCCGGACCGGGTTCGAGATCAAGGCCCGCGCTTCGCTCGTCCTGTCGAGCAGTTATCACTCCTTCTGGCTGGCCAGTCCGCGGGACGGTCTCTACGCGCCAGGAGCGAGATTGGTGGCGCGGATGGCGAATGGCAGCGCGGGACGCCATGTCGCGCAGGAGCTCGACACGCAAGCCGTCTGGACCATCTCCAGGAACACCCAGGTCAACTTCGGCTACGCCCATATTTTTCCTGGCAGGTTCCTTCATCAGACCGTCCATGGCGTCCCGCATCACTTCGTCTTTCTCAACGTGGGACGCCGGTTCTGAACCTCGGCTGGGAGGAAAGACGTTGAATGCTGCCGGCATTCCCATTCATTCCGCGGTTTCCTACTCACGCCGGGCCCCATCAAGCCGATGAGAATCGTGGCGACAGAATTGCCTCTGATACGCTGACGCCGAATGAGACTGGGAAAAGGTTAAGACCAATGGCCACTTCGGAAACTATTCCATCCCCGGAGACCACGGACCAAGCCTTCAGCAGGCAGTATTCGACCTTTGATGTGGCCGGGTTCCACTTTGGGATCGACGTGCTCCAGGTTCAGGAAGTCCTGCGACGCCAGGAGATGACTCCGGCGCCGCTGGCCCCCGCGGTGATCGAGGGGCTGATCAACCTGCGGGGGCAGATCGTCACGGCCATTGACATGCGGCGTCGGCTCGGCCTGCCGCCGCGGGCAGGGGGACAAACCTCCATGAACGTCGTCGTCCGCACGGAAGACGGCGCCGTCAGCCTGCTGGTGGACGAGATCGGGGATGTCGTGGAAGCGGATTCAGGTTCTTTTGAGCGTCCGCCGGAAAACCTCGATCCGGCCATCAGCAATCTGGTGCGTGGCATTCACAAGCTCAAGGATAAGCTCCTGCTGGTGCTCGACACCGGACAGACGCTGGATCTCAGCGGGGGGCGCGGGCAGCCCGCGCGGTAGCGGCGAAGGGAACGCGGAGCGAGGCTCATTCTGTGGCAATCACTTACTTCATTCGTGACTTGCAGGCGCCGGAACTGGTCAACTCCGCGGATGGCGCCGATGAGGAAAGATTGGCCGCCGCGCTGGAAAGGATTTGCGCCCGGGACGTCCGGGCCATTCACTTCGGGCACGGCGCACCGCTGGTGGCGGACTGCAACGCCCGGCTACAGCGGTCGCTGGGAATCGTAACAAAGAAGGAAGGCGAATTGTGAAGTGGTTTTCTGACTTGAAGATTGGTACCAAACTGCTGGCCAGTTTCGTTCTGGTAGCAGCCACCGCCGGGCTCATCGGTTGGGTTGGGCTTTCCGGCATGAGCCAGATGCAGGCCCGGAGCGCGTCGATGTATGCCGACCGGCTGGTCCCCATCCGGGAACTGGGCTACGCGAATGCCGCATTGCTGACCATACGGGTCAACGTGCTCACCATACTGAGCACGAAAAACACCGCCCAGCGCGAAAAACTGGCGGCTGACATCGACGAGCAGGAGAAGGTGCTGAATGGGTACATCGACGCCTATAGCAAGAGGGTCCTGGTCAAGGAAGAGCAGGAAATGCTCTCGAAGTTCCAGTCAACTTACAAGGAATACAGCCGAATCCGGACGACGAAGGTCCTCCCGAACGCGTTGAAGGGGCAAGACGAGGAGGCGCGCAAGCACATGGTGGGCGATGCCATGACAGCCCAAGCAGAGGCCCGCAAGACCCTTCGCGCGCTGATCGACCTCAACGCCCGCGTAGGCGAGCAGGACGAGAAGTCGCTGGAAGCCGTCGCCGCCACCGCCAGAACCCAAATCCTGGGTTCGCTCGCCGTGGGCGTCCTGCTGGCCCTCGGCCTCGGGTTGCTGCTGGTGCGCGTTCTCGGCAAGCCGCTGCGGGCCATGCAGGCCGCCGCCGAAAAATTGGCGCTGGGCGACGTCAACGTGAGCGTCGAACTGGACACCAAGGACGAACTGGGCGCGCTGGCCCGATCGTTCCGCGCCATGACCGAGGTGATCAAGGAGCGTGCCGCTCTGGCGCAGAAGATCGCCGCCGGCGACGTGACCGTGGAAGTGAGAGCGAAGTCCGAGCAGGATTTGCTTGGCAAGAGCTTTCTCCAGGTGGTGGAAACCCTGCGCAAGCTGGTCGCCGAGGCGGAGATGCTGGCCAAGGCGGCGGTTGCCGGCAAACTCGCCACCCGCGGAAATGCCGAGCAGTTCCAGGGCGGCTACAGGCAGATCGTCACGGGTGTCAACCAGACTCTGGACGCGGTGGTCGGGCCGCTGAACGTGGCCGCCGAGTGCGTGGACCGCATCTCGAAGGGCGACATTCCCCCGAAGATCACCGACAAGTACAACGGCGATTTCAACGAGATCAAGAACAACCTGAATGACTGCATCGACAACATCCGGGCGCTGGTGACCGACACTGGCATGCTGGTGAAGGCGGCCGTGGAAGGCAAACTGGCCACGCGCGCCGACGCCGCCAGGCACCAGGGCGACTACCGCAAGATTGTCGAGGGGGTGAACCAGACCCTCGACGCGGTGATCGGTCCCTTGAACGTGGCCGCCGAATACGTGGACAAGGTCTCCAGGGGCGCCATCCCGAAGAAGATCTCCGACAGCTACAACGGCGATTTCAACACGATCAAGAGCAACCTGAACAACTGCGTCGACAACATCAACGCGCTGGTGACCGACGCCGGCATGCTGGCCCAGGCGGCGGCGGACGGGCGGGTGGGCGCCCGCGCTGACGCCGCCAAGCACCAGGGCGACTTCCGCAAGATTGTCGAAGGGGTGAACCGCACGCTGGAGGCGATTGTCGAGCCGCTCAAGGCTACGGCGCAGAACGCAACCACGCTGGCCTCTTCCTCCGAAGAACTGACGGCGGTCAGCCAGCAGATGGCGGGCAATGCCGAGGAGACCGCCACGCAAGCCAACGTAGTGTCGGCGGCCAGCGAGCAGGTCTCGAAGCATGTCGCCTCGGTGGCTTCGGCCTCCGAGCAGATGCAGGCTTCGATCCGCGAGATCTCCAAGAACGCCAACGAGTCGGCCCGTGTGGCCAAGAATGCCGTCAGCGTGGCGCATTCCACCAATGAGACCGTGAAGAAGCTCGGCGAGTCCAGCCAGGAGATCGGCGACGTGATCAAGGTGATTACCTCGATCGCGCAACAGACCAACCTGCTGGCCCTCAACGCCACCATCGAGGCGGCGCGCGCCGGCGAAGCGGGCAAGGGCTTCGCGGTGGTGGCCAACGAAGTGAAGGAACTCGCCAAGCAGACCGCCAAGGCCACCGAGGACATCAGCCAGAAGATCGCGGCAATCCAGGGCGATACCAAGGGCGCCGTCAAGGCGATCGAGGAGATCGGCACCATCATCAACCAGATCAACGACATCTCCAGCAGCATCGCCTCGGCGGTGGAAGAGCAGACGGCGACCACCAATGAGATCGGCCGCAGCGTGACCGAAGCTTCGAAGGGAGTCGGCGACATCGCCAAGAACATCGGCGGCGTGGCCGTGGCGGCCAAGGGCACCACGCAGGGCGCCAACGACACGCAGAAAGCGTCGCAGGAGTT
>JACQDF010000015.1 GCA_016201205.1 Acidobacteriota bacterium | reverse complement strand
GAGGGAGGACTACTCCCTTACCATCACGACTCCGAAGAGGATCTCCGCTCCTTTGAATCCACGTGTCGCAAGTTCCGTCGTTTCCTCGAACAACTACCCCGATAGCACTGCCATTCACCCACAGATTCCGCCGAGGAGCCGGTTTGGGAAGAACCCTTGCGGACCCAGGCTTTGGAAGTCGCTCGGCTGGAACAGCGTCATGCCATATTCCAGACCGTCGCCGAAGGTGTCACCTGGTGCGCCCTTGATGCCGAGCTTGGGGTTCAGATTCTCCTGGAAGGCGCTGGGAATGTCGAATCGCGTGGGAAAGTGTGTGAAGCCGAAGCGCAACTCGTTGTTCTTGTTGGACCCGAAGGTGCTATTCAGCGTCATGGTGACGTTGTCGGCGTCCAGCACGACAATCTGGCCGATGCCTCCCGTGGCCGGATACGGCAGCGGCCCGGGCTGGTCGGTGAGCTGGTTCCGGATCGAGTAGCGGATGAACATCCGGTGGGAATCCGTAATGTTGTGATCGAAGCGAAGGTCGTACTGATCGGCGTCGTCGGAATCGCTTGGCGAAAGGAAGAAGTTGTTGGGCAGGTGCTCGCGGCCGGAGATGCTGGGAGAGGGGTAGAGATCGGCCACTCTCTTGGCCACGGCATCGAAACGGGTCGAGGGAATTCGGTTTCCTGGGAAGGGCATGCGCTGTGCCGCGGCGCCCGTGCCCGTGAGGGTCAGGGGATCGAAAATGTTGCGCCGCGTGGGGGGCTGCTGGGAGAAGTCCCCGTTCAGAACATCCCGGCTGGGCACAGAAGAGGTGTAGCTCTGCCCCAGCCGGATGCGCGTTCCCTGGAAGCTGAAGAAGAAGAATGTCCGGTTCTTGAGGATCGGCCCGCCGGCAGTCCCCCCGAACTGGTTCTGGCGGAAAGCCGGTTTCTTGGAGCCAACGCGGTTGGCGAAGAAGTTGCTCCCGTCCAGCTTGTCATTGCGTAGAAACTCGTAGACCGACCCGTGCAGCTCGTTGGTGCCGGACTTGGTCGAAACCAGCACCTTGGCTCCCGTGCGATAGCCGTACTCGGCCGACGTGTTGTTGGTAATCACCTTGAACTCGCTCACCGCGTCGACGGGAGGTTTCACTGCTTGCATTTGGAAGCCCAGCACCCCGCCGCCCAAGCGCGAGCTGTTGTCGGTACCGTCCAGCAGTACTGCGTTCTGGCCCACCTGCGTGCCTCCCGCGCGGAAGGCGCCTTCACCACCGCTCGCCCCGTCCTGCCTCACCCCCTTGCCGAGCTGGCGGGCAGGCAGCACGCCCACCGTGAATTGCGCCAGTTCCAGGTAGTTGCGGCGGTTCAGAGGCATCTCCAGGATCCGCTTGCCGTCGATCAACTGGCCGACTTCGGTGGTCTCCGACTGTAGCAGTGTGGCGGACCCCGAGACCCGGATCACCTCCGCCATCGCTCCCGGATGCAGGCGGAAGTCCAAGCGCGCGGTCTGGCCGACCTCAAGCCGCAACTCGGGCTGTTCTTGTGGCGCGAACCCTTTGGCCGTGCACTCCACTTTGAAACGGCCTTGCTCTAACAGCGGGAACGCGTAGAAACCGACCTCATTAGTCAAGGCTCTGTTTGTCACTCCCGTATCCAGATTGCTGACCTTGACAACGGCCCCTACCATCACGCCGCCGCTGGAATCGGTGACAACCCCCTGTACTCCAGCTCTCTGACCGAACGCCACCTGCGCAAGGCACAACACGCAAGCAGCTAGCCCCAAGAAACTTCGCAAGCCCACTTTCATGGCCCACCCTCCTGGTCCAAGCTGATTCGAGCGCCAGGACTGCAAGGCTGCGCCCGATTCTCAAGTCTCAGTGACGTTCATCGTCTTATTCCGTCAGATCGCGAATACGCAAATCTTTGAAGCGCACCTCCATCGGCGGTCCACCGTGAACCTGCAAAGCCAGGATGCCGGACGCGTCAATGCCAGGGTCTGATTCCCGATAATCCACGGCACGAGTTCCGTTCACGTCGATGGTGATGTGATTCCCTCGCGCCGTGACGACAAGGTCGTTCCAATCGTCCTCACGCGCTGCGGCCATGCTTTCCGGACTGGCCGATACCAGGAACTTTCTGCGAAGCTCGTCGTAAAGACAACCCCAACAGCGTTTGGGAATGACATCAGCCTGGTAACCCAGGACTATATGGGAGTTAGGAACGGCCTTACTGCGGAACTGCACTCCGGTGTTGCCCTTGGCATCGACCAAGTGGAAGCTCAACTTAAGGACGAAGTCGGAATACATCTTCTTGCTGCGCAGAAATTCGCTGTGGTCCAGTCCGGGTGATTTTCCGACGATCATGCCGTTGTGGGCCTTCCAGATGCCCGGGGTGTCTTCTTCCCATCCGGCCAGATTCTTGCCGTTAAACAGAGGACGAAAGCCGTCTTCGGCGGACAGACTCCCGGAGCATAACGCGCACCACAACAGTGTTCTCAGGAGCGCCATTCCGCAACCTTTCCGGTGCGGTACGCGATGTTGCCCAGGTGGGCCGCGGCCGCCGCGCGCACACCCGCCTCCGCAGGCGTGTTCGGCTTTGTCCGCCTGCGGATGCAGTCAATCCAGTTCGTCAAATGCTCCCGGTCACCGACATTATCGCCCAGCGGGGTCTTGTAGTTATCGAGCCCGCGTGGACCCTTTGCCAAAACCAGTTCACTGTAAGGCATCGAACGGCCCCGTTCCGGATAGATCTCGTAACGGCCGCGATCGAGGTACAGCGTTGCTTCGGTCCCCATGAATTCCAACATGGCGCCGTTGCGGGCACTGACCCAGGTACCCTCGAAGTAGACCTGCGCCCCCTGTTTGGGATGCCGGTACAATGTCTGTATCGTATCAGGCAGTTCCCACACGCCCTTCATCAGGAATTGATCCCCGGCGGAAGTCGCCATCGCTGGGTAATCCAGGTCGAGAAACCAGTTGGCTACGTCAATAAAGTGGACCGCGAGGTCCGTCAGGATGCCTCCACCGAAGTCCCAAAACCACCGGTGGTTTCGGAAGCGGTACTCGTCAAAGGGCTGGTCTTTGACGCGGCCGAGAAACTGCTTCCAGTCCACGGTCTTGGGGTCGATACCGAGCGGACCCTTTGGCCGCATATCCCGGTTGCGATTCCAGGTGAGATGGACTTTGTGGATCTTGCCCAGCACGCCCGACTTGACAATTTCGTAAGCCTTCTGAAACTGGGGCGTGCTTCTCTGCTGCATGCCCACCTGGACCACCCGGTTGTACTCCTTTTCCGCGCGGAGGACGGCATCACCCTCGGACAGATCGAGCGTGAGCGGCTTCTCAACGTAAACGTCTTTGCCGGCCGCGCAGGCGTCGATGGTCATCGGAACGTGCCAGTGATTTGGCGTGGTGATCAACACCCCATCAATGTCCTTCCGGTCCAGGATCGCCCGATAATTCTTGGTGACAAACGCCTTGGGGTCGGCTAGCTCCTTGCCCATTTGCAAGTGCACGTCCCAGATGTCGCAGACGGCCGCGACCCGGACAGCAGGCATTTTCTTGAGGACATGGAGCAATTGCTGTCCCCGACCACCCGGACCGATGCAAGCGATGTTCACAGTCTCGTTGGCGGGATAGCCCCTGGCGCTTGGCGTGTGGCCAGCGGCAGCCAAGGCGGCTGCGGCTAAACCGGCGCTGGTCATGAACTCACGGCGCTCATAGGTATACTCGCCAGATGGACGGCTGCCCATGCAAAACCTCCTCGAATAAGCGCCCGCAACCGCGGGATCCCCTTGAGGGTAGTCGAGCAGTGCCGGCAAGGCAAGAATAAGGAGGTAATGGCAAGAGCGATGGCCGTAACAGGGGGTAACAACGTTACGGCGGCACCGGTAGTCCATCACTCCCTTTGAGAATCCTGAATCGGCGAAGCCGTCAGAATCGGGCGCGCCTGTTTCAGCTTATCTGGAGAGGTGAGCAGCGGGCGAAAGAGGGGAGAAGACAAGCGGTGGCTGTGGTCGCGTTGTGGTGGCGTGTGTGACCTGAATTCCTTCTGCTCGCCTCCTGCATTGCGCCGCAGGCGTGACTGCGCTGATTGGAAGTCCGATGTAGCGCATTGAGATGGCTGCTCGACAGGGTCTCCTATTTCTTGGAGATCGCGCCGCTGGCGGGCATGGCGATGACCTTGCGTACGGCAACATTCCATCCGGCTGCAAATTCGGCGGCAAACTGAGCCTGGAGGGACTCAACTCCGCTATACGGGGCTCGTGCATTGCGGCCACTGTGGATGCATGCTGGTAGGCGAGATCAAGAAGGGGAAATACGTGTATTATCACTGCACCGGCAATCGAGGCAAATGCCCAGAGCCGTACACGCCCCAGCAGATTCTCGCCAGTCAGTTCACCGACATTCTGCAAGAGCTCGTCATTCCCCAGGCGATCCTGTATTGGCTGAGCGCTGAGGTGCTCGATTCGGACCGCACGGAGCGGGCGAGCCGCGAACAGGCGGTGAAGCGTTTGCAGGCGCGCTACGACCAAGTTGAGGCGCGCATTGAGACCATGTACGTGGACAAAATCGAGGGTCGGATAACACAAGCGTTTTTCGACAAACAGGCTGAGGGATGGCGCAACGAGCAGCAAGCGGTATTACGCAAGATTGAGGAGATTCAGAAAGCTGCACCAGCACCGGTGGATCAGGCGATCGATACGATGCGGCTGATGAGCCAGGCGTGCCACTTGTTCCCGCAGCAATCCGCTGAAGAGCAGCGGCGTCTGCTGCAGACGCTGATCGAAGACGCCCATTGGCAAGATGGGACCTTGCGCATGACGCTGTTCGAACCGTTCCAAATTCTGAGGCATTCGAATCAGGAAAGTCGTAGAAAAGCCGCGCAGCGGGCTGATCGCGCCATGCAGCACGTGATACTGCCCCCCCGGCCCGTGCGCAGCAGGTGAAAGGCGATGCGCTGCGCCGATTTTTGTCCGATGCCCGGCAGGCGCCGGAATTCGAGGATCAGGCGCGCCAGCGGTTCGGCGAAGTCGGCCATCAGAACATTCCCGGCGGCAGCCCCATGCCGCCGCCGGCGGATGCCTCGACGCGAACCTGCGCGATCTGCTCTTGCAGGCGCTGCTGCATCTGCTGCGCCTGTTTCATCGCTCTGGCGCCGCCATGCGAAACGGCAATGTTGCTATTGCATTGCCAAGAGTTCGTGTCCTCCTGGGAAGGGCGACCGCGAAACTTCGGCCAGGATTCGTTCAGAATGAACTTAAGGCATGCGTAGTCGTTCACATTCAGGGACACGGACGCCCCCAGTTCATCGTCAGCCCACGGGCGCTCCAGAGGAGGGTCCCGTTGGCGACGAACGGAAGCGGTTGGTGGAGGCAGCACTAAACGGACTCGCCGTGCGGGATCGTGAGATCCTTATGCGCTTCTATCTGGATGAGCAATCGCAGGATCAGATCTGCGCCGAAATGGGCCTTACCGAGACGCAGTTTCGATTGCTCAAGTCGCGAGCGAAGGCCAGGTTTGGGGAATTGGGCCGAAAGGCGCTTACGCGCAGACACCCACCTGTGAAAACTTTGGCGACTCAGGGGGCCCCGACTGAAGGTGCTGTTGTCGACATCGATCGTCTCGTACCCATCGTGGCACATGCAGTGGCGGTTTTTGGAGACGAACAGAAGGCCTCCCACTGGCTGGCAACACCTCTACCGCTGCTCGGCAACTGCAGCCCGGTGCAGGTTCTGGCGCGTGGAGGCGATGTCGACGGTATCGACCAAATCCTCACCCGCATCGAGCACAATATCCCGTCGTAAATGTCCCGACGGATCTACCGAGTGTGCCGCGCCATTCACGCACGCCTGGACGGCGAAGGCGCCAAGCGCGTTGGGGGCCGTTGGAACTCGCCCGGAAGATCGGTCGTATACATGGCCGAGACCATCTCGCCCGCTGTGCTGGAAAATCTCGTGCACATGGCGAGAGAAGACTTTCCGACAGGCTACGTCGTAGTCGCGGCGGTCGTTCCCGACGAAATCCTTGTACTGAAAGAGGAAGACTTGGTGAAGCAGTTCCGTGGCGTTGATCAGAGACGCCTCGGCGACCAGTGGATCGATCTGCGCGCTTCGGCAGTTCTTGCGGTCCGTTCCATTCCACAATTGTGCCTTTCGAGCACAATTACTTGTTGAACCCACAGCATCCCGATTTCGCAGCAATCACGGCCGAGCCAACAGTGCCCTTCGTTTTCGATGAGCGCCTTTTCGGGTCTCGGCAAGTCCGCTGACGATGCCGTGTTCCGACCTTGGCCATTGGAGTTGTCAAGCGATTGCAACCCCGATCACTCGATTCAGTGAGGGACTCACGATTCTCGTGGCTCAATCCCCACCTGACAAACTGCGTTTCACAGCAAATCCTAACTAGCTGAAAATAAACAGGTAGCTCTGCCAGCCTACCGTCATTCCGAGCCGGAGTTCGAAAACTCATCCGGGGCACCGAGCGGAATTGCAACCGTTTTGTCGTCCTGCCCCACCAGACGGACAGTCACGGTCCACGTCTCGTTGTCGTACAGCACGGATTCCACGTGTGTCAGAATTCGATGGCTATCGAGCTCATCGCGGTACATGCGAGGCAGCAGGTCGGCCACCGCCGACTCAATTGTCCCCGCAGCGATTTGGTACCCGCACGGCGGCCGGCCGCCTGCCGTTGACCGGCACCGGTAATAGCGATAGACCTTGTTGCCGCGACGGGTACTGTGCGGCATCAACAGCCTGCCGCAGGTGCCACACGTAATTTTCCCCTTCAGCGGCCAAATCGGCCCATAGACGAAAGCTCCCGGCCTTCGGGTTCGCCTGCCGTCGAGCATCTCGCCCACTTTGGCGAACACCGCATCGCCGATGATTCCCTCATGGCAACCGAGCCGCGCGCTATCACCATCTCGCAGCATCCCGATGTGGACTGGATTCCGAAGCGTCGCCACCACCTGTCGCGCTGTCCAGAGGTTACCGCCGCGCTTGTTCCCTGTGCGCAGTGCTACAGACACTTTGGTCCGGTAACCGAGGCCGTTTGCCGCCTCGGCGATGTCAGCAGGCGTCTTGCCGGCCACACCCTCAGAGAACATCCACTTGACGACTGCCGACTCCGCCTCGTTCGGCGTCAGTTGCTTCGATCGCGGGTCAGCATCGTACCCAAACGGCACGCCGCCGGCAAATCGCAGGTGACGCTGCTTCAACCGTGCGCGAGTATCGGCGATGCGGGCGGCGATCATTTCGCGCTCAAACTCGGCGAACGACGCCAGGATGTTCAGCATGAAGTTGTCCTGGGCCGAGTGGCCAAGCTCTGGTGTTGTAACAACGACCAACTCGACCTCCAGCCCGCGAAGTTCGTTGAGGAGTGTAGAGCACCCTCGCACGCTGCGCGAGAGCCGGTAAAGGCGATGAACGATGACCTTATCAACTTGTCCCCTCCGGACGAGGGCAAGAAGACGAGGGAGTGCGGGGCGGTCGAGAGTGGCGCCAGAGAAGCCCTCGTCGTCGAAATGCTCCAGGATCAGCCTCCACCCGTGAACGCTTTGAGACTCTATGTACAGCCGACAGGCATCGTATTGAACCTGGCACGAGGAGAGGTCGTCAGATGTTTTTGCCGACTGGCGGGTGTAGATGGCGCACCGAATCGTCCTACGGGGAGGCGCCTCTGAATGATCACGGGGCAGTTCAGCCTCCGGAGAGGTAGGGGTCGAGTTCAGCCATCACCGCATCGCGGACCTTCTGCGCGAGTTGACGAGCCCTCACCTCTTCTCCTGGCAGTGCCTCAGCCCGATCACCGGGATAACGGATCTCCGCGCCGAAGGGACTCAGCCAATTCGCATCATTAAGGGCATCGACCATCGCTGGATCAACCGGCTCCAGCAAAATGAGCAGCCGCCTGATGACGTGCGTCTTCGGGAACTCGATCTGGTGCCTGGTGAGGAGAGCCTTCAAATACTTCTCAGCGGCCTGCTGAGCGTGGAACCCGACAACATCCCGAAACTCGCCTTCAGCGCTGAGGCGGACGACAGTCTTGAAATCCAAATCCGCCTTCTTGATCCACTCGCCCACCAGCAGCCGGATCTCTTCCTCAGGCGGCCTCATAGAGGATCCTGCCGTATTTGTGCGCCGGGTAGGCGATGCCACCGATGATGTTCTTCGTTGCCTCGAACCGCTCTGAAGAGATGATTTTGACGTCAACCGGGAAGCGGACATCGCCGATCGCGTCCGTGATGGCAACGCTCTCCTCGTGGCGGTTCTTTGCCGTCGGCTCGACGATCAAGATGTCGATGTCACTGTCCTTAGTCATCTGGCCCGTTGCGACCGACCCAAACAGAATGATCCTGTCCGGCTTCGCCACGGCTAGTACGCGGCGGACGACTTCGCTCAATACCGATTCATCAACACCCATGATTCCTAATGATAGTCCGAAAGAGCCCAAGTTCGGAAATGCGCCGAGTGGGGGCCCTCTCTCAACAGGGCTGTCAACTTCAGCGAAGCCGTCAACGGAGAAACTGGAGAGTTCGTGCGGTTGAGAGAGGGCAACGCTCCGAACCAGCATGGTTGAGAGCCCACCCCGGTCTGCCCTACTTCGAACTGGAGAAACCACCCGAAACGCAAATAGCCGCGAATGTTTGGGATACGACGAAGGCAGGAACGAGCGATTGCGTCAACGATAACAGCGGGAGAAAGTTAGCTTTTTGGAGGATGGCTCCCCAGTCTGGACACGTCTCCAACTTTTGCGGGCCAGTTGGCCTGTGATCGAACCGGTCAGCCAGTAGTGCTTTCAGACTGATCCGCGTGCACCGGGGGCGCTTTGTCCATCGCGGGCACCCAGTCTGGACACGTCTCGAACTCGCCAAGGGAGCCCAGT
>JACQDF010000227.1 GCA_016201205.1 Acidobacteriota bacterium | reverse complement strand
TTGCTGTTTCCAGCGTGAGCCTTTGGGGACAGCCTTCGGCGGGCCTGGTGGTGGTCACCGTGCAGGATCCATCCGGCGCCGCCATCGCCGGGGCGAGTGTGACCATCACTGACGAAACCACATCCGTGGCGGCTACGCAAACGGCCGGCGTCGATGGCCTGGCGCGCTTCGTCTCCGTCAAGCCGAGCATGTACACCGTGGCCGCCGGCCATGCGGGATTCAAGAGGACGGCGCGGCAGCATGTCACGGTGAACGTCGCCGAGTCGGTCACCCTCGCGCTCACGCTCGAGATCGGCGCGGTCACCGAAACGGTCGAGGTTACCGGCGCCGCTCCACTGCTCCAGACCGAGCGGGGCGAGCTGGGACAGGTGATCGGGCGGCAACAGATCGTCGATCTGCCGCTGAACGGCCGCAACGCGATCAGCCTGGCCGGGCTCACCAGCGGAGTGATTCCAGGACCTGCGTTCAGCGACGGCCCGCTCAACCTGGCCAACATCAGCATTAACGGCGGGCGTGGCGGCGCCACCGAAATCCTGCAAGACGGTGCGCCGGCCACGGTGCCGGAAAACTCGCCCGGCACGTTCGCCACGGCCACGCTGCCGTCGGTCGAGCGGGTGCAGGAATTCAAGGTGCAGACCAACTCCTTTTCCGCCGAGTTCGGCCGCACCACCGGCGGCATCATCAACCTTGTTGTGAAGTCGGGCACCAACCAATACCACGGCAGCGTCTACGAGTACCTGCGCAACAGCAGGCTCGATTCAAACGACTGGTTCCAGAACCGTGCCGGCCGCAAACTCGGCGTCTTCCAGCGCAATCAATACGGCCTCACGCTCGGCGGCCCGGTCATCCTTCCGGGCCTGTACAACGGACGCAACCGCACGTTTTTCTTCGGCGGCTACGAGGGCCAGCGGCAGCGCAACCAGCAGACCTCGACGGCGACCATCCCCACGGCGGCGGAGATGGGCGGCGATTTTTCGCGCACGCTGAGCGGCGCCGGTCAGCCGGTTGTGATCTATGACCCGCGGACGACCGTTCGCAACGCCGCCGGCGCCTTTGTGCGCGATCCGTTTCCAGCGAACCGCATTCCGGCCGCGCGCCTGGATCCGGTGGCGACGCGCCTGTTCACCTTCTACCCCCAGCCGAACACGCCCGGGACGGGACCGGCGAACCTGAACAACTTCATCGCCGCCGGGGCTGGCGCCATTGACGACGACAACTTCGACGTGCGCGTGGATCACAGCTTCGCTCCATCCCGGAATTTCTACATCCGGCTCAGCAACCGCGATTTCCGCCAGGTGAATCCGAACTTTTACGGCACCATCGGCATGCCCGGGGCGCATATCATCCCGCGTCCGGGACAGACCGCGGCCGTCAACTACATCCAGAACGTACGTCCCAACCTGCTTTCAGAGACCACGTACGGCTACGCGCGGCTGTTCACCAACCGGCAATCGCACTCCTTTGGCGTGGACATCAACAAGGAACTCGGCCTGCCGCCGGAGCTGGCGGCAATCAGCAACAACCGCGGATTCCCGGCCATCACGGTGGCCGGCTACGGCGCCATTGGCGAGTCGTTCAACGCGCGCTTCAGCCTGGAGAGCCATACGTTTCTCGAGAACCTGACCTACCTGCGCGGCAAGCAGTCGATCAAGTTCGGCGGGCAGGTGCGCATCAACCGGACCAATTTCTTCCAGGGTCAGTTCCCGGCCGGCACGTTCGCCTTCAACCAGGCCTTCACCCAGGGGCCGGACCCGACGCGGGCCACGGCCACCGGCGGCAACGGGATCGCCTCGATGCTGCTCGGTCTTGCGGCCAGCGGCGCGGCCACCCACGACAGCCCCGTCTCGACCCAGAGTCCGTATTTCGGCCTTTTCGTGCAGGACGACCTCAAGGTGTCCAGGTCGCTGACGCTCAACTTCGGCCTGCGCTACGATCTCGAGATTCCGCGCAGCGAGCGCTACAACCGGTTGAGCGTATTCAACCCCGAGGTGACCAGCCCGATCGCCTCGCGGGTGGCGGCATTCCCCAACCTCAAGGGCGGCCTCGAATTCCTCGGCAAGGATCGGGAGAAGCAGTTCTTCACCGACAAGAACAATCTCGGACCGCGTTTCGGTTTCGCCTGGCGCGGGCCGCGCAATCTCGTCTTCCGCGGCGGCTACGCGATCTTCTTCTCCGCGTCGAGCGCGACCGCGGCCGGCACGCTGGGCGGCGGCGGCAATGCCGGTTTCACTTCCCGCACCGTGTACACCGGCTCGCTGGACGGCGGCCTCACGCCTGCCGACAGGCTCTCAAACCCGTTCCCACGCGGCTTCACGCTGCCGTTTGGAAGCTCACTGGGCCTGCTCAGTTTCCTCGGGCTCGAATTCCAGACGAACGACCCCGCCGACCGCACACCGTATGTGCAGCAGTGGAATTTCAACATCCAGAAGGAAGTGATCGCCGGCCTGCTGGTCGAAGCGAGCTACGCCGGCTCGAAGGGCGCCAGCCTGCCGTCGGTGTTCGGCTCGATCAACCAGTTGCGCACCGGGACGCTGGCGCTCGGCTCCGCGTTGCTCGACCAGGTCCCGAATCCGTTCTTCGGTGTGATCACTGAACCGACTTCGACGCTGCGTCTGGCCACCGTGCAGCGGGCGCAACTGTTGCGGCCGTTTCCGCAGTTCACCACCATCGCACTCGAGAAGGGGTCCTACGGAAGCTCGACGTATCACTCGCTGCAATTGCGCGTGGACCGGCGCTTCCGCAACGGGATGTCGCTGCTGGCCGGCTACACGTGGTCGAAGCTGATCGACGACATCTCGAACTCGGGCACCGGATTGAACGGGCCGTTCGCGTACACGCAGGATTGGTTCAACCGGCGCGCCGAGCGCAGCCTCTCGGTCTTTGATGTCGCCCACCGTCTGGTGCTGAGCGGAACTTACGAGCTCCCGGTGGGCAAGGGCAGGAAGTTTGGCTCCGGAATGGGCCGCTTTGCCGATGCCGTGATCGGAGGCTGGCAGGTGAACGGCATCGCGACCGTCTTCAGCGGGCTGCCCCTGTTCCTCTCCAACAGCGTGAATACCTCGAACTCGCTCGGGCAACTGATCGGCGCCGGCGCGCCGGTGAACGGGACCCAACGGCCCAATAACAACGGCCAGAGCGCCCGCCGCAGCGGCCCGGTGGTGGACCGATTGACGGAATACTTCACCCGAGCCGTGTTCAGCCAGCCCCCGCCGTTCACACACGGCAACGTGGCCCGCACGCTGTCCGACGTTCGGAGTCCGGCTATGAGGAACCTGGATCTTTCGCTTTTCAAGAATTTCCGGATCACGGAGGGGATTCGGCTGCAGGTGCGCGCCGAGTCGTTCAATTTCACCAATACTCCGATCTTCGGCGGGCCGGGGGCAACCTTCGGTGTGGCGACGTTAGGAGTGATCAGCGCCCAGGGCAACAACCCGCGGCAGATTCAATTCGGCATGAGGCTGGCGTTCTAAGGGGCGCCGAACCCGCTTGAACCCGCTTCGCAGCACCCCTCAGCAACATACACTTGAGTATTTCAGGACATTTGTGAGCCTGCCAACCATCTTTGACACCTGCCGCCCGCGCGCCGACGTGGCCGCGGGTCCGCGACGACGAATTCATGGCGGACCTTTCGCGAGTGGTCAACGGAACGGCGCCGGCGGACTACCTCGACCCGGCTGCATTTTTCGCCAAGAGCTAAGGCCATCCCGGCGACGACGTTCACCCTGATACGCTGAAGAGTGTCCTGAGCCAGGCGGCATTGAAAGGAAAGCCATGAGAAAATACGCCATTGTCATCGAGCAAGGCGAACATAACCTTTCTGCCTACGTTCCCGATTTGCCCGGATGCATCACGACGGGGCGGACTGTCGAAGAAATTGAAAGGAACATCCGGGAAGCCATCGAGTTGCACCTGGAGGGCTTGCGCGAAGATGGCGAGCCGATTCCGGAGCCTCATACGGCGGTCGCTTACGTAGAATTGCAGGGGGTTGCGTGACCAATGCCCTGGGACGGGAGAGGCGCCGGCAGGCGCCAGGTGTTGAGCTTGGGGTTTCCTTGGAACTCATGTTCTCGATTGGCACATCCGCCGTCTGCTCGCTGATGCAATATAATAGCCGGCATGTCTCTGAGGATGCTCCGTACTTTCGCCTGCTTCCTTCTGCCCGCCTGGGTTTGTTTGGCCCAACAAGATACCGGGATCATCACCGGTCTGGTCACCGATGCCACCGGGTCGGTAATCCCCTCAGCCGCCATCTCGCTGGTCAACACGGGAACCAACGTCCGCACCACCGTGGCGACCAACGCCGACGGGCTTTTTGTTGCAACACCCATGCGCATCGGCGTTTACTCGATCACCGTCGAAGCGAGAGGTTTCAAGAAATCGGTCCGCGATGGCGTGACGCTGCGTGTGCAGGACCGGCTGCGCGTCGACTTTCAGTTGGAGATCGGTGAAGTCAGCGAATCGGTGGAAGTCACCTCCCAAGCGCCGCTGCTGCAATCCGAGACTTCTTCCATCGGCCAGGTAATCGCGAGCAAGCCGGTTTCCGAGCTGCCGCTCAACGGACGCAACTTCATTCAGTTGATCGCGCTCACTCCCGGCGCTTACATTCCGCAGCGCAACAACTCGCTTTACCAGGACTTCCTGATCGGCATCAACGGAAATCGCATCCAGAACAACAATTTCCTTCTGGACGGGATCAACAACAATACGACGGACAATAACCAGGCCCCGGTGCTGCCGAGCCCGGACGCCATCGCCGAGTTCAAAGTACAGAGCAATCTGCTGCCGGCCGAGTTTGGACGCGCTCTCGGCGGGGCCATCAACATCAGCCTGCGCTCGGGAACCAACCGCTTTCATGGCGTCCTGTTCCACTTTCTCCGCAACGACCACATGGATGCCAACAATTTCTTCAACTCCGGGCGCGCCAAGCCGTCCTTCCAGCAGAACCAGTTCGGCGGCGCCCTGGGGGGGCCCGTGTATCTGCCCAAAGCGTACGATGGCCGCAACCGGACGTTCTGGTTCGCCGACTATCAGGGCACTCGAATCCGCAAGGGGCTGACTCGTCTGTTCACCGTGCCCACGGCCGCCATGCGCGCCGGCGATTTCTCAGGCTTGGCCGCCATGTACGATCCGGATACCACCTCCGGCAACACGCGTCAGCCCTTTGCGGGCAACCGCGTTCCCTCGGTGCGGTTTGACCCGGTCATGCAGCGTTACCTTCCGCTGTATCCGCTGCCCGACCGAGCCGGGCTCGCCAACAACTACACCCTCAATCCCAAGTACACCGACAACAATGACCAGGGCGACATCAAGGTGGATCACAGCTTTTCCGCTCGCGATTCCGTCATGTTCCGCTACAGCCGGGGAGACCGCGAATTCATCGTTCCGCTCAACGTTCCCAATATTCCCTATAACGGCTACTTTGCCGCCAACGAGTTTCTTCCGCAGGTCATCAACAACCGCGGCGCGGTGCTCAGCCACACCCACACATTCTCGCCGCGCGTGATCAATGAGGCGCGCGCCGGCTTCAACCGCCTGTACGCCACAGTTACTCCCCGCAGCCAGGGCAAGAACCTCGCGACCGAGTTCGGCGTTCGCGGCGTTCCGGATGACCGCCAGTCGAACGGCTTGACCGTGGTCGGCATCACCGGATTCTCCTCCCTGGGAGACAGCTTCGACACTCGCCGTGGCCAGAACGTCACCCAGGTGGTCGACAACCTCACCATCATCACGGGCCGCCATTCCCTCAAGATGGGCTTCGATCATCGGCGCACGCAGTTCAATCTTGGGCAGGGAAGCTCCCCTCGCGGCTCGTTCAGCTTCAACGGTGTGTTCACGCAGAATCCAGCCGGACGCACGGGTACGGGGAGCCCGTTCGCGGATTTCCTGCTCGGCTACCCGGACGGCGCCTCGATCGGCACCAATGTCCGCGCCGGCATCCGCATCCGCAACTACAGCTCCTTCGTCCAGGACGACTGGAAAGTCACTTCCAGGCTCACTCTCAATATTGGCCTGCGCTATGAGTACACAACGCCGGTCACCGAAGTGGCGAACCGCATGGCGAACTTCGATCCGGGCTCGAACAGCGTGATTCTGGCCAAGCCGGGCGGCATTCGCGATCGCGCTCTCGCGAATCCGGACCGCAACAACTTTGCTCCCCGGTTCGGCGTGGCGTATCAACTGAACGGAAACACCGTGCTGCGAACCGGCTACGGCATTTTCCACACCCTCGAGGACGCCGGCCATCACAACCCCACCTTCAATCCGCCCTTTTCAGCGAGCTTCTCCTATCCGAGCGATCAGCTCAATCCCTCCACATCGCTGCAACCGGCGCGCGGATTCCCTCCCGTCGGCTTCCCCGGCGGCAACTTCAATAACCTCTTCATCAACATCAACGGCCGGCCGTTGGACTTCCCGGCGGCGTACAGCCAGCAGTGGAACTTCACCTTGGATCGCCAAGTCGGCCAACTTCACGTCGAGGCCACCTACGTCGGCAACAAAGCCAACAAGCTGATGGCCAACCGTAACATCAATCAGCCGCTGCCGGCCGCCGGTTCCGTGAACAGCCGCCGCATCTTTCCCGGCTGGGGTAACATCAACTTTCAGGAGCCGCGCGGGAACTCCATTTACCATTCCTTGCAGACCAAAGTGGAGAAGCGCTTCTCCAAAGGCCACATGTTCCTGCTTTCGCACACGTGGGCCAAGGCGATTGACGATTCCGACTCCACCCAGCTCTCCACCACCAGCGGCACGGGCAATCTTCAGGATCAGCGAAACCTGCGCGCGGAACGGTCTCGCTCGTTCCAGGATGTCCGCCAGCGCTTCGTGCTGAGCTACCTGTACGAACTGCCCTTCGGCCGGGGCCGCCCGCTATGGGCCGATGTCTCTCCGGTGGCGGACAAGATCGTCGGCGGCTGGCAGATCAACGGCATCACGTTCTATCAGAGCGGCCGCGCGTTCACCATTGCGTCCCCATCCGACCACTCCAACACGGGTTCTTCCAACATCCGGCCGAATGCCACCGGCATCTCGCCTGACCTTCCCTCGGACCAGCGCTCTCCGCAGAGGTTCATCAACGCGGCCGCGTTTGCCATTCCCGCCGGATTCGCGTTCGGCAACACCGGCCGAAACGCCGGAACCGGCCCGTCGCAAATCAACTTCGATTTCTCCGTGTTCAAAGACTTCGCCGTGGCGAGCGACGGCAGCCGCAAGCTTCAGTTCCGCGCCGAGTTCTTCAACATCCTGAACACGCCGCAGTTCCAGATTCCCGCCCGCACCTTCAACACACCACAGTTCGGCACCATCACGGAAACGATCAACGACAACCGCGACGTTCAGCTCGCGCTCAGATTCCTCTGGTAGTTCCAACCGCTCCCTCACGGTCGCGGCTCGGAAGCCCTTGCTGAGCCGCGCGCGTCAGCAAGCGGTCTCACCCGCAACCTGCTCGCCGTTGTGGAATAATGGCATGCTGCGTTAGGAGGCGTCCATCATGTCGGAGATTCCCCGCCTTGCTCTCCCTTTCATCGTCATGTTCGTGCTGCTGGCGGTGATCATCGCCGCCGCTCTCTTCAGCCGGAACTACCTGAAGGTTCCACCGAACATCGCCGCCGTGCTCAGCGGCCGTAAACGCAAGCTGTCCGACGGGCGCGTCGTCGGCTATCGGCTGGTGCGAGGAGGCGCCGCGCTGCGAATCCCGCTGCTCGAAAAAGTCGATTACCTCTCGCTCAACGTCCTCACCATCCCGCTCGAAATCAAACGCGCTTACACGCTCAAGGGCGTTCCCGTCTCCGTCAAGGCGGTGGCCAATGTGAAGATTCGCAGCGACGAGATGTCGCTGCACGCAGCCGCCGAACGGTTCCTGGGCATGACCCACGACGTCATTCAGCGCGTCATCTTCCAGACGCTCGAAGGCCACCTGCGTTCGATCCTTGGCACGCTGACCGTCGAGGAAGTGAACAGCGACCGCAACTCATTCGCGCAGAAGCTGACCAGCGAAGCGACCAACGATCTGGAGAAGATGGGCCTTGGCGTGGACGTGCTGACCATCCAGGAGGTCAGCGACGAAGAGGAATACCTGAATGCGCTCGGCAAGAGGCGAACGGCCGAGGTCAAGCGTGACGCCACCATCGGCGAAGCCGAGGCCGCCCGCGACGCCAAAATCCGCTCCGCGCAAGCGCTCCAGGAAGGCGAGCGCGCCAGGCTCGACGCGGACGCCGAGATCGCGCAGGCGCAGCGCGACTTCCAGATCCGCCAGGCGCAGTATCAGGCCGAAGTGGAAACCGAGCGTGCCCGCGCCGGCCAGGCCGGCCCGCTGGCGCAGGCCAAGGCGCGCCAGGGCGTAGTCGCTGAAGAAGTGAAAGTCGACCGCACCAAAACTCAGGAAATGATCGCCGTGCAGGAGCAGGAGGTGATGCGCAGGCAGAAGGAGCTGGAAGCCACTGTGCTGAAGCCGGCCGATGCAGAGCGCCAGGCCACCGTGATCAGGGCGCAGGCGCAGAAGGAGTCTGCGGTGCTCGAAGCCGACGGCAAGCGCCAGGCGCTCATCGCCATGGCCGAAGCCGAGCAGGAGCGCCTTCGCAGAGAAGGGACGGGCCGCGCGGCCGCACTGGAATTGGAAGGCAAGGCGGAAGCTTCCAAGATCGAAGCCATCGGTCTGGCGCAAGCCAAAGCGATCGAAGCGCAAGGCGTCGCCGAAGCGGCGGCGATTCTGCGCAAAGCGGAAGCGTGGAAGCAGTTCAACGAAGCCGCCCGTTTGCAGACCATCCTCGAGAAGCTTCCCGGCATCTTGCATGCCTCGGCCGGCATTTTCTCCGCTGTGTCGGCGCCGCTGTGCAACATCGACCGCATGGTGGTGATCGACGCCGGCGGCAACAGCTCGCCGGGCGGCAGCAGCGGCCTGAACAAGATCGCGCAGGCCGGGCCAACTCTCGTGTTCGGTCTTCTGCAACAGCTTCAGGCGCTGGGACTCGACGTGCCCACGGTTCTCAGCCAGCTCGGATTGAAGGATGGCCCCGAAGGAGCAGCCAAGCAAGATGAGAAGACCAAAGGGTGAAGGCGCCTTCGTCGTGCACTGCTCGACGGCGCCCTTTCAGCCGCATTTCCAGGACTTCCTGCACAGCAAGCTGGGGCTTCGCGATTACGGCCTGATCGCCATTCCAGGCGGCGTGCAAGCGCTCACGCTGGGCGAGTATCTGCCGAAGTTTTCCTGGGCTGGCTGGCGCTTTGTCAAGTTTCTGGTGGATTTGGACAGCCCGCGCCGGGTCGTGCTCATCGGCCACGATGACTGCCGCTGGTACCAGCGGGGGCCCATCGGCCACAAGTTCGAGTCCGAGCGAAAGCGCCAGGAGGACGATCTGCGCACCGTGGGCGCCGGGTTTAAGGAGAAACTGCCGTTCGCGCAAGTCGAGATGTACTTCGCGTCCATGCAACAGGGGCAAGCGGTGTTCGATGCCGTACGATAAGCGGACGCGCCGCGAATTCCTCGCTTCCGCGGCTTTGCTCGCCGCACCTGAGCCGAGCATCCTCGTCCACGAACACGTGCTGGTGGATTTCAACGGCGCGGACAAGACAGGTCCGGGGCGTTACGATCCGGACGTTGTCTTCGGCCTGGTGAAGCCAAAGCTGGAAGCCGTCGCACGGCTCGGCTGCAAGCGATTTCAGGACTGCACGCCGAACTTTCTCGGCCGCGATCCCAAGCTGCTCTCGCGGCTGTCCCAGGCAACGGGCATCGAGATCTGGACCAACACCGGCCTGTACGCAGCCCGCAACCACGTCTTCCTGCCGGCTTATGCGCATCAGGAAGGCGCCGGGCAATTGGCCAGGCGCTGGGTGGAAGAGGCGCGCCAGGGTGTCGATGGCGTCAAGCCACGGTTCATTAAAATCGGCGTCAATCGCGGTCCGTTGCCGGACATCGACAAGAAGATCGTGCGCGCGGCAGCGCTCGCGGGCAAGGAAACCGGCCTTACCATTGCTTCCCACACCGGAAACGGCATCGCCGCGGTCGAGCAGCTCGAGATCGCGCTGAAGGAAAAGCTGAGCGCGGCGAAATTCGTGTGGGTGCACGCGGACGGAGAAAAGGATCATTCCTTTCACAAGCGCATGGCCGAGGCCGGCGCCTGGGTCGAGTTCGATCACGTCGGCCCCAAGCCGGACGCCATCGAGTGGCACATCGAGTGCCTGCAATTCATGGACAAGAACAAGCTGCTCGGCCGCACGCTGATCTCGCAGGACGCCGGCTACTATCGCCCGGGCGAGCCCAATGGCGGCCCGTTCAAAGACTACACGCACATCTACACGGACTTCGCGCCCAGGCTGCCGGCGGCGATGGTCAGGACTTTGCTTTGGGAGAATCCTCGTGCTGCTTTTGGCTAAGCTTCTGCTCCCGGTTCTCGCTGTCGCGGCGGCGGCGGGCGAGAGGAACGATATCGAATTCGCCCGCCCCGGCGGTGTCCCCTTGACGCTCGATGCTTACGTGCCCGCCGGCAAAGGCCCGTTCGCGACCGTGATCATTGTGCATGGCGGCGGCTGGGAGGGGGGCGCCAAGCGCACCTACGTCACTCCCTGGTTTGAGCCGCTGACCAAGGCCGGCTTTGCCTGGTTCACCATCAACTACCGTCTGGCGCCACAGCACAAATTCCCGGCCGCGGTCGAGGATGTGCAGACAGCGATCCGCTGGGTGAAAGCGCACGCCAAAGAATACAAGGTCGATAAGAAACGCATCGCACTGATGGGTGAATCCGCCGGCGGCCATCTGGTGGCGTTTGCCGGAGTCAGGAGCGAGCCGGAAACTCGAGTGGCCGCCGTCGTCGATTTCTATGGCCCGCACGATCTGGTCAAACGCGAGCGCGATCGCGGCGAAGTGGGGCGCAACCTGAAGCAGTTTCTGGGGATCGAGAAGCTCGATGAAACGGGCCTCGCCCGGTTGCGCGAAGCCTCTCCCGCCACCTATGTACGCAAAGGGCTGCCGCCGTTCCTGTTCATTCATGGAACCAAGGACACCGCGGTCCCTTATGACCAATCCGTGCTGATGTGCGACAAGCTGAAGCAGTACGGCAATCGCTGCGAGGTGTTCACAGTGGAAGGCGCTCCGCACGGCGTCGGCCCGTGGGAAAAGACGCCCGAGTTCCAGGCGTATAAGCAGAAGATGGTCGAGTGGCTGAAGGCGACGTTGCGATAGGCAGCCGGTGCGCCTGGATTAGTGCGAAAATAGTCGTAGAAACCTGTGGCTGTCCGAGCGCGAGTTCCCCGGCGGGCTTATGTGGTCCGCTTCTTCCTCCACCCCGCCGGCCGAGTCCTGCTGGGGATGGGAGCGATTGCGCTCACCATCGGGCTGAGCGTTTTCCTGTATTACTACCTGAAGTACGCAC
The DNA here is from genome assembly GCA_016201205.1 of Acidobacteriota bacterium. GTDB lineage: Bacteria > Acidobacteriota > Terriglobia > Bryobacterales > Bryobacteraceae > CADEFT01. The sequence continues at coordinate 4,451 of JACQDF010000227.1, read as the reverse complement.
GCCTGATCGATGAGAAGCTGAGCGCCGGCCCGTTCACCAACACCTCGATGGTCTTCGCCGCGCCGCGGCTGGTCAGCCTCAGTGACGAAACCACGCCGCAGGATATCATGCTCACGCTGCGGCGCAGCGGCTACAGTGAGCTGAAGGCGACCCGCATGGGGAACTTCACGCTGAGCGGGGACAAGCTCGAAATCTATCCTGGCCCGGACTCCTATTTCAAACAGGAGGCCGCCGTGATGCGGTTCCGCGAAGGAAAGGTGGCTCAGATCATCTCGCTTCGCGACAACACCGAGCGGACTCAATACGCACTCGAGCCCGAGCTGATCACGAACCTGTTCGACCGCAACCGGGAGAAGCGCCGGCTGGTGCGCTTCCAGGACATCCCGCCGATTCTGGTGAAGGCTGTCGTCTCCGCTGAAGACAAGCGTTTCTTCATGCATGCCGGATTCGACCCGCTGCGCATCTTGCGTGCCGCTTACGAAGACGTCCGCAAAGGGTACAAGGCGCAGGGCGCCTCGACGCTCAGCATGCAGGTGGCCCGCATGTTCTGGCTCGATCAGCAGAAGACGTGGGGGCGCAAGGCAGCCGAAGTCCTCATTACGATGGAACTCGAGCGCAAGCTCACCAAGGAACAGATTTTCGAGTACTACGCCAATCAGGTCGATTTGGGCCGCCGAGGGAGCTTCGCCATCCGCGGCGTTGGGGAGGCATCGCTGGCGTACTTTGGCAAGGATCTGAGCCAGCTCACGACCGCCGAGGCGGCGACGCTGGCGGGGCTGATCCAGCGGCCAAGTCATTCGAACCCGTACCGGTGGCCGGATCGGGCCACGGCGCGGCGAAACGTCATTCTCAGCCTGATGCGGGAAAACGGCTTCCTCGACGACCGCGAGTACGCTGTCGCCGCCGCCTCTCCGCTTGTTCTTGCCCGCGGGGGCGTGGAATCCACCGATGCGCCCTACTTCGTCGATCTGGTCAACGATGAATTGCAGGAGCGCTTCCAGGATCACGACTTCCAGGCCCGCACCTACCGCGTCTACACCACGCTGGACATGAATTTGCAGCATGAGGCGGTGGATGCGATCCGCATCGGCATGAAAGAGGTGGACGAACGGCTGCGCAAACGCCGCAAGAATTACGGCGTGTCCACACCGGAGGCGCAGGCGGCTCTGGTGGCGCTGGACGCAAGAACAGGAGAAGTGAAGGCGCTGGTGGGAGGCCGCAGCTATGGTCTCAGCCAGCTCAATCGCGTGCTGGCCAAACGCCAGCCGGGGTCCTCCTTCAAGCCGTTCGTCTATGCGGCCGCCCTCAGCACCGCGGTTGGCAACAGCGGCAACCCGATCACCGCTGCCTCGCAGGTCGTCGACGAGCCGACCACTTTCTGGTTCGACGGCCGCCCCTACGAGCCGCATAACCACTATAAGGATTTCTACGGACCGGTCACGCTCCGGCAGGCGCTGGCCAAGTCGATGAACATACCGGCGGTGAAAGTGGCCGAGATGACCGGGTATGACAACGTGGTGCAACTGGCGCGCCAGGCCGGGTTGAACATGAACATCCAGGCCACGCCTTCAGTGGCGCTCGGCGCCTACGAAGTGACTCCTCTCGAGATTGCCGGCGCCTACACCGTGTTCTCCAATGGCGGTATCCACATCAAGCCTGCCTGGATCAGGAGCATCCGCGACGATCGCGGCGAGGTGATCTTCGAATCCAGACCGGTCACGCGGCCGGTGCTCGATCCGCGGGTCGCCTATCTGATGACCAACCTGATGGAAGAGGTGTTGCGCAGCGGCACGGGCGCCGGAGTCCGCTCGCGCGGCTTCGTCCTGCCGGCGGCAGGCAAGACCGGGACATCGCACGACGGCTGGTTTGCCGGTTTTACCACCAAGCTGATCGGCGTCGTCTGGATCGGTTTTGACGATAACGCCGAGCTGGATCTGGAAGGCGCTCAATCCGCCCTGCCGGTTTGGACCGAGTTCATGAAGCGCGCGCACCAGTACCGCGAGTACGCTTCCGCGCGGCCGTTTGAATCGCCCGACGGGATCGTGACCGTCGAGGTGGATCCGTCGAGCGGGCTGCTGGCCACGCCGGCCTGTCCAAACACTCGAGGGGAAGTGTTCATCGCCGGATCGCAGCCCCAGCAACTGTGCCGTATTCATCGCGGGCAGGGGACGGCGACTCATGTGGCCGGCTGGGACAGTCCTGATCCGGAGCCGGCTGCTCCTGGTTCGCAAAGAGGCAGCCCCAGCGTCCCACGGCGTGTCGCCCGGGCGGCGCCTCCGAATGCGCCGGGAGATTCCGGCAGGCAGCCGGCTTCGAAACCTAAAGGCTTCTTCGGGAAGATCCGAGATATGTTTAAATAGCGAGTAAGGAGGCTGGTCATGGTGCTTCCATGCCTGTTTCTGTTTTTCGGAGTGGGCTTAGCCCAGATCCCGCAACCAGCCGTCAAAGAATCAGCCCTTCGGGGCAGCATTCCCGATGCCGCAACTCCCGCCGTTCGTACCGAGAAAACCACCTCGCTGGCGCCGGAGATGCGCGGCGACATTTTCATGGCCCGCAAGATGTATCGGGAGGCGGTGGAAGCTTATCGCGAGGCGCCCGCCGGTTCGGCCGTCATCCAGAATAAGCTCGGCATCGCTTACCACCAACAGGTGCTGCTCGATCAGGCTCGCAAGCAGTATGAGCGCGCAATCAGGCTCAACCCCAAGTACTCGGAGGCCATCAACAACCTCGGCACCATCTATTACGCCAGGAAGAATTATCGCAGAGCGATCAGCTATTACCGGAAGGCGATCGGGGTGAGCCCGAATTCGGCCTCCATCCACAGCAACCTGGGCACGGCGTTGTTTGCCCGCAAGAAGTACGAAGAGGCCCTGTTGGTGTACCAGCGGGCGCTCGAGCTCGACCCGGATGTCTTCGAGCACCGCAGCACGCACGGCGTCCTGCTTCAGGAGCGCAACGTGCAGGAACGCGCCAAGTTCTATTTCTATATGGCGAAGACGTACGCCAAGGCCGGCAATGTCGAGCGCACCTTGCAGTACATGCGCAAGGCGATTGAAGAAGGGTTTAGGGAAAGACACAAGTTTGAAGAGGAGCCCGAGTTCGCCGCCATCAAGGATCTTCCCGAATTCAAGGAGTTGATGGCGCTGGAGATTCGTGTTCTGTAAGCGGGCCGGACTCTTGCTGGTCCTCAGCCTGATCTCATCGTGTGGCAGGCCATCTAAGCGGCCTTTCGATCGGGCGGCGATCCCGCCGCTGGAAAATCTCACTTCCGTCGAGCAACTGGACTGGGTGGGCCGGGCAGCGCCGTATGTCATCACGTCGGCGGTGATGGGGACAGCAGGCAGCCTGCCGCTCCCGGTCGAATCGGCTCGCGACGCCGGCGCTCACCGCGCCACGCAGGTTCTTCATGGCCGCTACACGCTCGAGGGAAGCACGCTCCGCATCCATGCCTCGGTGCGCGATGTGCCGGCAAACCGCACCGTACGAGACGTCGAGGCGGCCGGCCCGGTCGAGGATGTCGTCCCTTTGCTCGAGAAGGTCAGTGCTGCCCTGACCACCCAGCCGGTCCGATCTCACGGGAATCGAAAAGCGGTGGAAGCGTTTGGCCGAAGCCTGCTCACCCGGGATCCCGCCGAAAAGCTGGCCTATGCCGGACAAGCCGTCGAGGCTGATCCGCGCTTTGGATTCGCCGTGCTCACCGCGGCCCAGATCCATGTCTCCCAGGGAAAGCCGCAGGCTGCCCGGGAAGTGCTCGAGCGGGGCTTGCCTCAACAGCCGGAAGGCTGGATGCGCGCCCGGTTCCGGGAAGTGCTTGGCTCGCTCGAAGCAAATGCGCCGGCGGTCTTCGAGGCGATCCGGCAAGAACTGCGCTTCAGTCCGAACAACACCGACCGGATGCGCCAGCTCGCCGACGCCCTGCTCAGCAGGCGCCAATACGCCGAAGCCGCATCATGGTATCAGAAAGCGGCTGCTCTGGAGCCGGACCAGACGCAGCTTTGGAATCTGCTGTCCTACACGCACGCCTATGCGCGCAATTTTGAGGCGGCATCCGCCAGCCTCGCATCCTACCGGAAGTCGGCGTCCGCCGATCCCAACGCTTACGATACTTCCGGCGAGATTCTCCTGATGGCGGGACGCTTCGCCGAGGCAGAAAAGTATTTCCTGGAAGCGCAGAGGAGGGATCCGCAGTTTCTGGGGGGGCTCGAGTTTTCCAAAGCCGCTTTTGCACGGTTTCTTTCCGGAGACGCCGCCGCAGCGGATCTGATCTTCGGGCGATATCTGGAGAGCCGCCGCGCCGCCCAGGATCCGCTGGCGGACTTGAGGCACGCGCACTGGCTGTACCTCACCGGCCGGCGCGAACAAGCCATGGAGCGTATGACGGAAGCAGCCGGGCGGCAGGGAGACGCGGCCTCGCGAGCGAATGCATTTCTGGGCCTTTGGCTCGTTGAGCA
>JACQDF010000226.1 GCA_016201205.1 Acidobacteriota bacterium | reverse complement strand
CGACGAGTTCCCGGCGCCGGCCGGAACGATGAAGCTGACGGCGATCAAAGGGGTCGAATATCGAGTCGCCGATCGCACCGTGGACGTGCCCGCCGGCGACACGGCCACAGTCACCATTCAGCTCGAGCGCTGGACCAACTGGAATGTGCGCGGCTGGTACACCGGCGAGAATCATTTCCACGCGAATTATGGCGGCAGCTATTATCAGCGGCCGCCGCAATCGCTCGGCTGGCTGGAAGCGGAGGATCTGAACGCGGCCAACATGATCGTCGCCAACAGCGAAGGCGCATTCATCCACGATAAGGAATTCTTTAGCGGCGGCGTCAGCCCGATCTCGAAACCGCGGTACGTGCTGTTCTGGGGCCAGGAATACCGCAACTCGGATCCGCTCGGACACATGGCGTTCCTGAACATCAAGAAGCAGGTGCCGCCTTCGTACACGAGCGTGATCGGCAGCGATTCCTCCTATGATTTCCCGCTCAACACGATGGCTGCTCTCGAAGCCAAGAGACAGGGCGGCGTGGTGAGCTATGTCCACCCGATCGGCGGGCAGGGCAATGATGTGTTCGATACCGGGCTGGGCGCGAAGGAAGCGCCGCTCACGGCCGCGCTCGGCGGCATGGACGCGATTGACATCATGCCGTTCGGGCCGGCGGCGTTCGAGATGTGGTACCGCTTTTTGAACAGCGGATTTCGCATCGCGCCGGGCGCGGGCACCGACGTGTTCACGAACTGGCGGGGCATTAACAGCGTGCCCGGCGGGGCGCGCCAGTACGTCGAGGTCAGCGGGCCGATGGACTGGAACCGCTGGATCGAGCGGTATCGCCAGGGTCGCGCCTTTGTCACTAACGCGCCCTTGCTGGCGTTCAGCGTGAACGGGAATCCGGCTGGCGCCGTGATCAACGTAGCCAAAGGGCAGCCGTACACGGCGCGCATTTCGGCGGAGGTCAGTTCGCGCGTGCCGCTGTCGACGATCGAGGTGATTCAGAACGGCGGCGTCATCGAAAGCAAGGAATTGGGCGGCGCCACTTCCGGGCGGATCGAGAAAGAAGTGCAGGTGTCGAGAAGCTGCTGGCTCGCCGTGCGTGCGGCGGGGCCCGGCGCGCGCGGTGTGCCGTATGCCTTGCCTCGCGCGCACAGCGGGGCGGTGTATGTGCACGTCGGCAACGAGCCGGTGCTGGTGCGCGAGGACATCGAGCTGATGATCCGCTGGCTCGACCGGCTGTGGCGATATCTTGACGAACGCAACAACTTCGGGCCGGGCGACAATCACGTCCGCGCACGGGCGATGTTCGATCAGGGATTCGCTCACTACAAGGCCAAGCTGGCCAGGCTGGCGCAGTGAACGAGCCAGCCGAGCACTGCATTGCTGGAAGGATCGAACCAGATCCGCGGCGCTGGAGCCGCATCCTCTTCTGCTTCACGTTGGGTTTCCTCACGGCTGCTGCTGGGGAGGTCGGCAGGACAGTATGGTTTGGTTTGCGGATGCAACAGTTTGCGGATGCAACCACTTGCGCCGGAAGTCAAAAGATGCCGATAATCCGTTTGGTGCGTCTAAACTGATGTGGTGGATGAATTCTGTGAACTACGATCAAGGGACGGCCAGAAGGTGAGGGCGGGAGTGGCGGATGGCAATCCAAACGAGAGAGACTGAGAACTCATCGGAGATGAAGAGCGAGCTTCCGAACTACGAGAATCCGCCAGTGAACGAGGTCGTTTGCGGCATTCAGTTCAAGTCGCTCGACAACCTTCGAATTCCACACGTCGGCGTCTTCTGGGAGAAGGTAAAATCGGAATACCCGAACTGTCAGGAGGTGGCGCCGCTCATCCCAGTCATCGAAAGATTCGGAGATCAGGAAGGACTCGAACTGCCTGCACCCAATGAAGTGCCCCTGCCGAGGGTTTGGTTTCTCAACTCCACCGACACGGGAATCATACAGGTTCAGCGCGACCGCTTCCTCCACAACTGGAAGAAGGCCAACGCCACCGATGTGTACCCGCAATATCCCATCGTGATCGACCTGTTCAAGCGCCACCTGAGCACCTTCGACAGTTTTCTGGACGAGCACGGCCTTGGAAGCATTGAGCCTAAGCAGTACGAAATGACGTACGTAAATCAAATTCTTCAAGGTGAGGGCTGGGACGAGCTTTCAGACCTATCCAAAGTGTTCCGTGATTACTCCTGGCACACGGAAGAGCGCTTCCTGCCGGTTATCGAGCATGTGAACCTCCGGAAGACCTTCGCTTTGCCTGAGGGCAAGGGAAGGATGCACGTTGCAATTCGCGATGGAATGCGCAGGGATGATGGGAGACCGGTGATCTTGTTCGAGTTCACTGTGCGTGGGTTTCCGGGAGACGCTGCTCGTGAGAGAATGTGGGCTTGGTTTGATTTGGCGCGAGAATGGATTGTAAGGGGGTTTGCGGACCTCACCACTGACGAAGTTCAGAAAAACCTCTGGCGGAGAACTAGATGACTACAGGCGTTGCTGCCGAACGTTCCGTGGGATTTGGTCTTGGCGGTTGCCGGGCCACGACTACAACCACAGCCGGAAGTGATTTCGTTGAGACTCCGCTCACATCGGATGTGGCCGCACGCCCCGAACGCGCCCCACTATACGCACTGATGCAGTACGCTGCTCTCGTCCGTTCCCTGCCACCGAACCGCGGCAAGACGCTCTTTCTTGAGGAGCCCACTGACCGAGTTGGGTTCGTTGCTGATGCCGTTGCATCGTCGAGTTTCTCTCACAGGTTCGTTTCCCCTTGGCTGGCGTGGATCACTTATGCTGACCGGGCGCGCACGGTTGTTCCGACAGAGGACCTGTTGGACTGGGACGCTTTCATTGAGACGCCGCCTCGGCGGCCATCCGGAACCATCAGAGTCACCCTTAAGTTTGGTGGACGAGCGAAGCCCCTCCCAGTGGATGACGACTGGTACTAAACACACGCTGAGCTGCTGGCCTCATGAACCCACCCCCTCGCTCATATCCGTGGTGGGCCGTGGTTGAAGGAGACGAAATTGAGCAGGGTGATATTTTTGAGAACTGCTCCGTATTTGCGCCGCCGGAAAACCTCACGGTCTCGGCACAAGGCGAAGAACAGAATGCTGAATTCAGATGGGTGCAGCAGGACGTGATCGTCCTGTCACAGAGCTGCGACCTTGTGAAAGGCCGAGAAAAGTTGACCGATCTTCTTTCTTGTGCAGTGTGGAACCGGTCTGAGCTGACCGGGGATCTTGCTTCGAATGACGGGATGGAAAAGGCGAGGAAAGGGCAGATGCCCGGTTTTCACGTTCTTGCCGCGTGCTCCATCAATGGACACTCCCGTGAGGTCCGCGTTGTAGATTTTCGAAGAGTCCACTCCTTGCCGATTGGATTCATGCGAAAGCAAGCGGAGGGTCGCCAACGATTGAGACTTCTTCCTCCGTATCGGGAGCATCTTTCTCAAGCGTTTGCCAGATACTTCATGAGAGTCGGACTCCCGGCTGACATCCCCTCGTTCACCTCATCAAAGAAAAGATAGAATTGAGGCGTTTGATGCTTTTGCCTCCGGCCCTTCGCTCCGAGCTGCCAAGCCTGCGCCATTTGCGTGACCGCGCCAGGCAGCTTGGCCGCAGAACAGTCGTGACGGGCGACCACAATTCTTATTTTCCGTTTCCCGTCGGATCGTCAGCGAACCGGCAGTAGCCTTCCGCGCGCACAAGGCTACAGGGCCTTCATGCGCCGCCAGCATCCGCACGATCTGAAACATCCGACAAAACCGGCCTTGCATGCGGCTCTTGTCTCTGATAGCATCCGCCCAAGTCCTGGCCAAAACAGAACCAAGAGGGGTACCGCATGAGCTATCGAGGATCAGTTTCCGGCAACGCCATCCTGACGCTTCTTTTATTCCTGGCGCTGCCGGCGGATGCACTGGCGCAAGGCGCCATGGGCGGAATCAACGGCGTTGTGCGAGACGGCACCGGCGCGGGTATTCCGGGCGCGTCGGTGACCCTCACCAACCAGAGCACGGGCGCGGAGTACAGCACGACGACGGGCCCGGCCGGGACCTATCAGATTCTGAATCTGCAAGCCGGCGATTACACCGTTTTCGCATCAGCATCCGGATTCAAGCGCCTCGGCGTAACCAACATCCGCGTTAACGCGGGCACGATGGTCACGCAGGCGCTGAGTCTCGAGATCGGCGTGGTCACCGAAAGAATCGAAGTCAGCGGGCAGACGCAGATGGTGCAGACCACGTCCGGGGAGATCTCTTCCACGGTGCAGATCGAGCAGATTCTCGAGCTGCCCATGCCCAGCCGCGATGTATTCACCCTGACCAACCTCGTACCGGGCGCCTCGATCGTGGGCGGAGTGCCGTCGATTGGCGGAGGCCGTCCCTATGGGGCCGGCGTCTATCTGGACGGCGTCACCAACTCGCGCGGCGGCCTGGCCGCGCAGGGCATCGAGACGAATCCTCCGATCGACTCGATGCAGGAGTTTAAGGTGGAGGTCAACAACATGGGCGCCGAACACGGCCGCAGCGCCGGCGGCACGGTCAGCGCCGTCACCCGCAGCGGCGGAAACGAATTGCACGGAAACCTCTACGAATTTCTGCGCAACGACAAGCTCGACGCCTCCGGCTGGAACCAGACCACGAAGCCGAAGCTGCGTCGCAACAACTTCGGCGGCGCCATTGGCGGGCCGATCAGAAGAAACAAGGCTTTTTTCTTTTACAATCTCGACGTCACGCGGCAGCGGTCCGAGACAGTAGACACGCGCGATGTCGGTTTGCCGGAATTCCAGCAAGGTGACTTCTCGAGGGCGACCGGGGCGATCGGCGGCCAGAAGCAGGTGATCCGCATCTTCGATCCGATGACGGGTTCGGGCACGTTCACCAGCCCGGTTGGGACGAGCCCGTTTCCGAACAACATGATTCCGAAATCCCGTTTTGACGCCGTCGCGGTCAAGGTGCTGGCGGGCAACTACATCCCGGCCGCCAACCGCGAGCCGACCAACACCTTCAATAATTCCGGAAACTGGCGGAAGAACGTGGCGAGGATCGAGGACAGCGATGTCCACATCGCAAAAGTCGATTATTCCTTCAGCGACCGCACCCGGATGTTTGTCCGCTACATCCTCAATTCGCCGGAGGAGAATCTCGGCCTGGCGGCTCCGGACTACGGACCAGCCGATCCGAACCAGCGGAACGACACCACACGCCGGCACAGCGTCGCTCTGAACATGACGCACATGTTCACGCCGGCGTTGCTTGTGAACGCCACGGTGGGCTTCTTTCGCGCCGATTTCACCCGCCAGTCCGGCGACTGCTGCGCCACCAACTACGCCGCCAAGTTCGGTTTGACGGAGCCTGCGCGCGCGGGCGGCGAAGTATTCCCGCGGTTCGATTTCGGGGGCGGCCTGGCGCCGGTGACGCAGCTCGGCGTTCTGAATCCAGCCAATCGCAGGGCGGTGTTTAATACCTTCGACTACAAGTTCAGCCTCACGAAGATCCAGGCAAGGCACACGCTCAAGTTCGGCTTTGCCCACTCACGGTTCCAGGGCAATGAGCGGTTCCGGCCCCAGCCCAGCGGACGGTTCAATTTCAACGGCCGGTGGACGCAGCAGTATGACGCCAGCGGCCGGGCGGTGGCCAACACCGGAATCCGTTTCGCTGATTTCCTGTTGGGCCGGCTGAACAGCGCCGACGCCCGTCTCAGTGGAGGCATCGGCAAGCGAATCCGTTACTATGCGGGCTATGTTCAGGACGACTGGCGTCTGACGCCCAATCTGACTTTGAACATCGGCCTTCGTTATGAGACCGAGTCGCCGATCTTCGAAGTCGCCAATCGCATGAACGGCTTCGACCGGAATGCGCCGAGCCCGCTGGCTGGACGCAACGGCATTCCCGCGGGCGCTGTCGGGATCACCATTTATCCGGGCCTGGACGGCCGCGGCAGGTATCTTTGGAACTGGGACAAGAACAATGTTGCACCGCGCTTCGGTTTCGCCTGGCGCGTACTGGACGCCGACAATCTGGTGCTGCGCGGCGGATACGGCCTCTTCTTCGGAAACCCCTACGATCTGAACACGATTCAGAACATCCGCAACGGTTTCGATACCACGTACGTTCTGAACCACCCGGTGCCCTATGTGCTTGCCCAGGGCATTCCCGCGGGCGCTCTTGACGACGTTCCCGCCACGGAGAGAAGCGCAAGTTTCGGCGCGCGCGGTACGCGCTTTGAATCCTCGTCCGTCGAGTTCATCGACCCGGATCGCAAGACGCCGTACTCGCACAACGCCAACCTGAATCTGCAAGCGCAGGCCGGGGGGTGGCTGTTCGAGGCGGGCGTGTCCGCCAACCTCGGCCGGCATATTCCGCTCGGGAACATCAACATCAACCATATCCGCACCGAAGATCTGCCGCGCCTGGATCCCAGACACCCCAACCGCGCCACGGCGTACCAACTGCGGCCCTATCAGACGCTGACCAGCGACCAGCCCACGGTTACGATGGTCGCGGCGAACTGGGGGTTCTCGAACGCCTGGCTGGGGACGCTGAAAGTGGAACGGCGCTTTCAGAAGGGCTTCGGAATGACGCTGGCTTACACCTATTTTTCCTGGATCGACACCATCCCCATCGGCACCACCGGGGTCACCTTTGGAGATAATGACCAGGTGCAGAACATCTACGATTATGCCGGTGACCGCGCTCGCTCGACCAACGGAGTGCCGCACCGGGTCGTGATCGCTCCGATGTACGATCTGCCGTTTGGCCGCGGGCGTCGATTGGGCGGGGACTGGCATCGGGCGCTCAATGGCATCGCGGGCGGGTGGCAGGTTTCAACCATCGCCACGTTGCGCAGCGGGGCGCCGTTTGGTCTCGAGGTGCTGAACGGCGCCAGAGACCTGCTCGGCGACAATGCCGGGAGCAGAGTTCTGCGGCCGGATTACGCGCCTGGCGTCTCCGGCCGGGAGGCGATGTTCGCTTCCAACAAAGGGCAGGCGCTCACCAACGGCAATACAGGTTTGGCCTGGCTCAATCCAGCGGCCTTCGCCAACCCCCCGCAATACACGCTGGGCCGGGTTTCGCGAACGATTCCGGGCGTGCTGGGCCCCGGATTGACTGACTTCGAGTTCATGCTGGCGAAGAACTTCCGCTGGGGGGAGCGCCGGCGGGCGCAGTTCCGCTGGGAACTGTTCAATATGTTCAACAGCCCGCAATTCCAGCTCCCCGCGCAGGTTTTTGGCTCGGCGGGCTTCGGGGAAATCACCGAAGCGGGCGGGCGGCGCATCATGCAGTTGGGGCTCAAGCTGTATTGGTAGACGGCCCCAGGCGCGGCCCCTTACTCGCTGCTTTGCGATTCCCTTCGCGGACGCTCGATCAGCCTGCCGGGGCTCATCCCGGGGTCGATCACAATGCCAAAGAAGCCCACCATCATCTCGTCCCAGGTCTGATCGCCGAAGCGGACTTCCGCGTTTGGATCGGGATTGGATGGGTTGTTCGGCGAATTGTCAAAGCAGGCCGTGCCTTCAATGCGCGTGCCTTTCGGGAAGACGCGCTCTTCGGCAAGCTGATAGGTGAGCTGCCAGTTGAAGTCGTACTTGGGAACGCGCAGCAGCGTCTCGACACGGCCGTCCGGGAACACCGCGCGGTACTCGAACGATTTTCCGCGCAAGTGCATGTGCGGCGTGAAGTCGACGATACGGACGTCGCTGGCCAGAGTCACCTCTGCATCCACGCGGTGGCTGCCGTCCTTGGGAGGAATGACGAACCTGCCGTTGGCCACGGCCAGTCCGAAGGCGCGCTCCCGTGGAGGTTGCCTGGCAAAGACAACGCCGACTTTGCTCTGGTCCCTGGCTGCCTTGCCGCTGGCGGTATAGTGCATCTGCAAGACCAGGTCCGAGCCTTTGGGCAACAGAATGGCGCGGCCTTCCGACAGCACCCTTGGCGGAATGCCCGGCGCATAGCCGCCGATCGCGCCGTCCGACATGCCCCCTTCCGGCGCTCCGGATGCTTTCGCCACCGGCACGCCTGGCTGGGCGTCGAGGAGCCACTTCGATCCGGGTCGCCGGTAGAATGCGATCACGTGGTGCACCACCGAGCGGTCGCCGGGCCGCACTTCAACGCCCTGAATCCACTTATCTTCCGTCAAGCCAGTGGGCAGCACGATCCACTGATAGGCGACTGCGCCCTCGGCCGGGACCTCGAAAGGAATTGGCATTTCGAAAACCACGTCGGGGTTGCCGATGTTCCAGCCTTCGACGTACTGGCGCGGGGGCGGTGCGTCTTTTGCGTCGCCTTCCGGGGCGCCGGTGTCCACCCACTTTACGATCGAGTCGATTTCCGCTTGCGACAACGATGGATTGTTCCGGAAGTGGCCGACGGAGGGATCGGCGAACCACGGAGGCATTTTGCGCGCCACCACGGCGGCTTTGATCGCTTTGGCCCACGGGCGAACGTCTTTATAAGAGAGCGTCGAAAACGGCGCCGCTTCACCCGGGCGGTGACAGCCCTGGCAGCGGGCCTGGAGCACCGGCTCGACATCTTTGTGATAAGTAACGGGAGTTGGGCCGGCAAAAAGGCCGGCAGTCGCGAAGGCCGTGAGGCAAAAAAAGATCTTCATCATGAGCCCCTCTGAAGGGATGGTAGCTCAGGTTCCCGGCCGGCCTGCGATTCAGACAGTAGAATAGCCCACGGCGGCTGGTAGGCCCCTGGCTCGGGGCGGGTCAGCCGAACACCGCTGGCTGCGGCTTTCCGGAGCCGGCCGGCCTCGCCGGTGGCCGG
>JACQDF010000229.1 GCA_016201205.1 Acidobacteriota bacterium | reverse complement strand
GCCGGGAAACAACCAGTCGCTTTGGGGCGGTTTCCGGCGAGCCGCGACAACAGAAGCAATCTCCGGCGAGGCGGATGGCGCGCCGCGCCGCCGGCGTCTTGCCCTGGCGAACGCAGACCAGGCGGTGGTTGCTGTGGCCCGTTCGTGCCGTTCGTGCCACAGCCTTTTCAAGCACCGCTGCTATACTAGATACTGGACGCATGACGAGAAAGAAAAACCCAGCGGCGGTCCGTTTGGGAAAACTGCGAGCGCAGAAGGGCCCGGACCTAAGGAAAATCGGGAGGATGGGGGGACTTGAGCGGGCACGGCGTCTAGCCGAAGCTGGAGAAGCGCCTTTCGGGAAAGGGGGTCAGTCCAAGGGCGGGAAGGTGCGGGCTGCCAAGCTTGGTCAGGAGCAGCGCGTCGAGATCGCCCGCAAAGCCGCTGAGGCGCGGCGCGGGAAAGGAGGGCGGTAAACAATGACCAACGGAAGCGACCGTATGGACCGCATCGAAGCGGCGCTCCAGCGAATCACCGAGCGCCACGAGGCGCTCGCGCAAACCGTGGAAATCATCGCAGCCATGCAGCGCGAAGGCGAGAAACGCGTGGCGAGACTGGAAACGCTGATGGGACAAACGATCGAGGCGCAGCGCAAGAACGAAACGCTGATGGGGCAAGCGCTCGAAGCGATCAACAGCCTGGCGCGGATCGCGCAGTCTCACGAGCGCCGCCTGGATGATCTGGAAAGGCAATGAGCCGGCCGCAAGGCCGGCCTGGCCGATGGCGCGCCTGTACCGCTCGCCCCGCCGCAACCTGTGCAGGGGGATAATGTGGCGTACATTCCCTGGCGCGAAGCTCGACCGAAGGGCGCAAGCACAGAGAGTACTGCGACTCCAGTTGCAACGGCAGGAAGCGCGCGAACAGATTCTCGACGTCGGCCTCCACCGGCGCCCTCCCGTGCTGTGCGGCCCAGGCGTGGCGAATGCGGGTCAGCGCCAGCATGTCACGGATCTGGTCTTTTTTGAGCCGGCCCATCGAGTGGCGCGCTTCGGTCGAAGTAATGTCGATGCCGGACTCGGCGAGGAGGCGCTGCAACACCAGCGCGGGCGCCTGGCTGCCATAGTCCACCGTGGTCCCGGCCCAATCGAGAATCACAGCCCGCAGCGGGCCTCGGTAGCGTCTCATGCGGCTCCCTGCCGGACGATCGTCTCCGCCAGTCCGAAGGATAATGTCATGCCCGCGCCGCCGAGAGCGGTCACCACTTGCACTCCGTCCTCCGGAGAGACGGACCAGTAGGGTTGCACCGGGTGTCTGGCATAGAATCCGTGCCAGCGCTGGGCGATCTCCAGGTGCGGGAAGCGCGCAAAGGTGGCCAGGTATTCAAGGATCAGCCGGTCAATCTCCGGCTTGTCGAAAAAATCGGCCTCGGGGCCGTATTCATGCGAATCGCCGATGGTGATTTCGCCCGCGGCCGTCTGAGAAGCCATCACGTGAATGCCCCAGCGCTCGTAATCCGGCATTTCACGTGCGATGCGCAATTCGAGCGCCGGCAGCGCAGCGCAAACGCGGAATGAGGAGTAGAAGCGCAGAGTCAGCCCCGCCGCCAGCGCCGGCCCCAACCGCCAGCCACCGGGTTGCGGCGATGTCCGCATCATCTGGAGTTTGCATCGGGTAATGCCGCTTGCGGCGAACAGGTCCGGATAGAGCGTTTCAAAATCATCGCCGTTGCACACCAGGACGCGGCCGGCCTGGTGCCGCCCGCGCGAGGTTTCGATCAGAGGAAGCCTGATTGCGAGCACGGGTTCCTGGAAGCGGAACCGCACGCCGTAGCGCTCTTCGAGGAACGCGGGCAAGGCGGCCAGCGTGAGCCTCGGATCGACGGTCATTTCGCTTGTGCTGTACAAGGCGCCACCGAGGCCGCTTGGGTTTGCCGCCGCGCTGAGCGAGGCTGCCTGTTCCGGCTCCAGCCACCGGCAATCGTACCCGTTCGCCGGCGCCGACGCGGCAAACTCTTGCGCCACGGCCCGCTCATCGGCATGATACGCCAGGTGCAGTGAGCCGCTGGCAAAGCAGGGCAGCCTGGCCGCATCGAGCGCTTCCTGCCAGATGCGGCGGCTATGGAGCGCCATTTCCAGCATCGGCCCGGCAGGCTGCCCGATCGGCCAGATGAGTCCGAAGTTGCGAACCGACGCGCCGCGGGCTTTGGCGCTTCGCTCGAACACGATGACGCGCCGGCCACGCTTGGCCTCCGCATAAGCATGCGCCAGGCCCGCGATGCCAGCGCCCACGATGGCGACATCCGCTATGGTGGAGGAAGCCATGCTCTATCTTCTCCTACTGCTGGCAGCCGTCTGGGCGCAGGAGCAGCCGGATCACGTGATTGTGATCGGCGCCGACGGTCTGGGAGCGGAAGGCTTGCGCAAGGCAAAGGCTCCCAACCTCCGCGAGCTGATGGCGCGAGGAGCGTGGACATTGCACGCTCGCGGCGTCTTTCCGACCATCAGCAGCCCCAACTGGGCGTCCATGATCATGGGCGCCACGCCGGCGCAGCATGGAATTGCTTCTAATGAATGGCAGCCCGACAAGCCCGACATTTCCCCGGTCTGTACTGGAATGGCGTCCATCTTCCCGACGATCTTCGGAACGCTGCGCCAGCAGCGACCGTCGAGCCGCATTGCGATCTTCCACGACTGGGAAGACTTCGCGCGGCTGGTGGAGTCCAAAGCGGCCGACGTAGTGAGGCACGTCAAAGGATCGGCTGCCGCGGCGGACGCCGCGATCGCCTATTGGCGCGAGCGCAAGCCTCTGTTGTTGTTCCTGCATCTGGACGACGTGGATCATGCCGGCCACGACCACGGTTGGCTGGGCTTCGAGTACATGGCGGCGGTCGGACTGATCGATGCCCAGGTGGGGAAGGTGAACGCGGCTGTCCGGCAGGCCGGCTTGCTCGAGCGCACGGCGATTCTGCTGAGCGCCGATCACGGCGGCGCTGGCACGCGCCACGGCGGGACCACGCTGGGCGAACTCGAGATCCCGTGGATTCTGGCCGGCCCAGGCATCGTGAAAGGCAAGGAGATTCTAACGCCGGTGAACACCTACGACACGGCAGCGACGCTGGCAATGCTGCTGAAGGTGCGGCCGCCGGCCTGCTGGATCGGGCGGCCGGTCGAGGAAGCGTTCGAGCGGCGGTGATCACCACTCGCTTCGATCCAGAACGCGCCGGGCAGCCGATGAAACGAAGGGATCTTTCGCATTACCCAGCTCGCCGCAGACCCGGTTCATGGCATCCGCTACCTCTTCCGGAGCGTGTCGCGCCACATACTCCTTCAGCGCGTCGCTGAACAATTGGCTCCGCGACCTCTTGGTTCGCCGTGCCAGTCGCTCCGCTCCCTCGAAGACATCGTTCGGAATAGAGACCGCAGTCTTCATACCTTTAGGATCAATACTGTTCAGTTACCCGTGTGGGGCGGCCATTCTTGGCTGCCGCCGGCTTTCCAGTCGGCGCTGAGTGCCGCGCCGGGCCGAAGCCCGGCGGCAGGCTGAAAGCCTGACCCCACCGAGACAAAGTATTGCCTTTAGTATAAGGGCAGCCTGCTGGATCGGGCGGCCGGTCGAGGAAGCATTCGAGCGGCGGTGATAGCCGCGCTACCACGCCACCCGCAAACCGAGCTGAATAATTCGGGCCGAGCCTTGCGAAAGGATGCGGCCGAAGCTCGGGTTGGAAAGGTCCGCGACCGGCTCCGCCAGGTTGCGGCGGTTGAAGGCGTTGAAGAAGTCGGCGCGAACCTCCGCTGACCAACGTTCCAGGAGCCGGAACCGCCGGAACAGCGAGAAGTCCTCGGTGACAGAACCAAAGCTGCGCACGTCCGGAAGCATGAGCCCGAGGTTGCCCGGCGTGAACGCAGCGGGGGCGGCGAATGCTTCCCGGTTCAGGTAGAAATCGCCCTGCTCCCCGCTGAGTGAATTGAACGGGCGGAAGTTCGCGCGGTCCGCCGCGGTGCGGATGAGCACTCCGCCCACGCGGTTGGGGCGCAGATGGCCGCCAAACAGCGGCAGGCCGTTGGGCGTCGTGACGCGAACGGGCCCGCCCGATTCAAAGGAGTGGATTCCGGCCACCGACCATTCGCCCGCCAGTGCCGCGGCCAAACCGCCGCTCAGCCAGGGCTTGCCTCTGCCGGCCGGGAGTTCGTAGACATAGCTGATCGCCAGCCGCTGCGGGACGTCCACGTCGGAAATCGATTTTTCGGCGCGCCGGTTGAACTGGTCCTGCGGAGGAGCAAGATTCCCGCTCATGAAGGTCACGTCCGTAAGGTTCTTCGCAAAGGCGTACGAGATAAGGAATTGAAGACCATGGGAGAAGCGCTTCTCGGACTTGACGAACAGCGCGTGATAGGTGGAGTTGCCGGTGGCGGAATCCACCGTGGTGATGTCCTGATATTGCGGGAACGCACGCAGGGATTGCGCCAGCGTGCCTCGGAATCCGGGGTACGGCGCGCGGAAGCCGGCGGCGGCGACAGCCGCGTCGGTGATGTTCCGCGTCAGCAGCGGGCCCAAAGACAAGTACGAGGGGTGGAGCTGATTCACCCGCTCCAGGGCGTTGTTGGTGATCCCGTGCGCTACCGTCCCCGCATAAGACATCTCGACCAGCACGCTGCGGATGTTTTGCTGCACGCCGAACTGCCATTGGCTGGTGCGCGGCAGGCGCGCCGCTTGCCCGCGTCGAGTGTCGGATGTCGAGGCCGCCTGACCGTTGGCTCCGGCGGGGTCAATGAACGGAGGCAGGCGGACCAAACCCGCGGGCCAGCCCTGATCAATCTGGAACGCCGGCGTCAATCCCCCGTCCTGGCTGGCAACAGACACATTCGAGCTGAATCCCTGGCTGTCCAGGTCGAAGCCGATCAAATCGGAGTAGAACATCCCGTAGCCGGCGCGCAGGACGGTGTTGGAAGCGAGTTTGTAAGCCAAGCCGAAGCGGGGGCCGAGGCCGGCCAGATAGGTTTGATAAAACGTTTTCCGGCCGGTCCTTCCGGAGCCGTCACCGCCAAAGACGAGCGCTCCCCTGAGACCCGAGGCCTCAGGGTTGGGCACAGCGCGGTCCATCTGGCTGATCCGTCCGGCGACTTCGGAGAACGGAGTCTGGAATTCGTAGCGCAGGCCGTAATTCAGCGTGAGACGGTTGGTGAGTTTCCAGTCATCCTGCGCGTAGAAGCCGTAATACCGGGAGCGATATCCGAGAGGCACACCCAGCGCCATGCTGGCGTTGTTCACCAGCCCGAGCATGAAACTGGCTGCGGAATGGCCGGTGCCGGCGGCCTGCGGCTGGCTGGTGGCGAACTGCGAGAAAGTGTACTGGCCTTCGCGAAATCCAACCGTGAACAATGTGTGTTGAAAGAGGTCGAATCGCAAACCAAATTTGAAGTTGTGGCGGCCGCCGGTCCAGGAAAGCGCTTCGGCGAGGTTATAGTTGTTGGCGGTGTTAAACCGGTCGTCGCCCTGTCCGATGGCTGCAAATCCCTGGCCGGCGAAACGGACTCCCGGGAATCCGCTCTCGAACGCGCCCGGAACCTTCACCCCGATGCTGAGCGAGCGCGAAACCTCCGCGAAGAAGCGTGTGTAGCCAACCTGGAGATGGTTGACCAGGTTTGGTTTCAGAACAAGATCGTCGCTGATCGTCGCGTTGACCGTGTAGAGGGGCTGGTATGTCCGGTCGATGAAGTTCGGAAGCACGCCGTTGTTGTCGCGATCCTCGAGCCGCGGCCGTACGGCAAAGCTCATGCGGTGGTTCGGATTCCAGGCATGGTCCAGCCGGGCATAGTACGTGTTGATGTTGTTGAGGGAGGGCAACCCGCTGGTGTAGTTGTTCGCGATGCCTGGGAGATTGGGCAGCGGAAGGACGGCGTGGATGGCCTTCGCAAAAGCCGAGAACCGGCTGGCCGGGATGCGATTGCCCGGGAACTGCTGGCGCGGTTGTCCGGGCCCCGCCGACAGAAGATCGAAAATGCGCTGCGTCACTTCGGAGAAGTCGCCGTCGCGCATCCGCTCGGTGGCGAGGGTGGCGAGCCGTCCCTGCACTCCGTTTTCCCGGCGGAATCCGGTGTAGTTGAAAAAGAAGATGAAAAAGAAGAATGTGCGGTTCCTGCCGTTGTAGATTTTGGGTAGAATGACCGGCCCGCCCAGCGCGCCCCCGAACTCGCCTTGCCGCGTGAGGTCGGCGATGCTGGCGTTGTAACGGCGCGCGTCCAGCACATTGTTGCGCAGAAGAAGGAACAGATTGCCGTGCGGGTCATTGGCGCCGGAGCGGGAAGTTACCAATACGACGCCGCTCGATGTGCGACCGTATTCGGCCGGCGACGCTCTGGTCGGCCCTGTAGATAATGGGGACGCCATCGACAAAAACTTCGCTGGCATGCGTACGCCCGCCGGCGATCCGCGTCCCGTCACCCGCGCCCGACTGTCCGGTCGCGCCCGGAGTCAGACGGATGAAAGCGAAGGGATTGCGCATGGCGCCGGTCAACTGGTAGGGCAGGCTGTTGACAAGGTTTTTCGAAATCTGGGTGCCCACCGAAGAGGTTTCCTGCTGGAGCAGAGGGGCTTCGGCCGTTACCGTCACCGTCTCAGTGGCGGAGCCCAATTCGAGTGTTGCGTCCACGCGCATCGTTTGGGCAGTCTCCAGGACTAGCCCGGTGCGGACGTAAGCCTTGAAGCCGCCGGCCTCGATACGGATTTCGTAGCTGCCGATCGGCAAAGATGGAATTGTGTACACGCCAGTGTCATTGGTGCGCGTCTGGCGTGTCGCGCCCGTGGCGATGCTCCGGACGGACACACTCGCGCCCGCAAGAACCGCATCAGTCGAATCCATGACAACGCCAGTGAACGCGCCGTTGGCGCCCTGGGCGAACAGAGCCGGGCTCACAGCGAAACTGACGGCAACGATCAGGGCCCTCATTCCGACCTCGCAGTCTGAGGAAAGTATACTACCCCGCGTCCGGAGCTAGCGCACGCCGGCGCACCGGACGTTGCATCCCGCGCGCAGAGCGCCGTCCGCGCTGCGCTCGGTGACGTTCGCGGAGCCGCCGATCTCGTTTCCCACTTTGAGCGTGTGCCCCAATGCCTCGAGCTTCTGCCGCACCGCTTCCGGCAGGTTCGGGCTGATGTTGAGCGGCTCGTAGCCCTCCAGATGCACCCGCGGCGCGGCCACGGCTTCCAGCAGGCTTTGCCCTTCGAGCAGGCTCAGCAAAATTCGCGTGTTGACACTGACAATGCGGCGGCCGCCGCGCAGCCCGGCGGCAATGTCGCGGCCCGGCATGCGGATGATCGAAGGGCACACGTTGTTCAACGGCCGCTTGCCGGGCCCGGGCGAATTCGGCCGGCCCGGGCGCGGATCGAAGCGGCACATGCCGTGACCCAGCGTGATTCCCGTGCCTGGCACGGTGACGCAGGAGCCAAACGAGCCGCCGTGCGAGATCGTCACTGCGACCAGGTTGCCGTCGGCATCGGCCGTGGAAATGTGGATTGTGCCGGGAGACCATCTGGCCGCTTCGCCCGGCGCCGTGTCGACCGACTCGGGCCGGGCCTTCAGTGCATGGATCCGCTCTGCTGCATAGGCTTTATCGAGGAAACGCCCCCAGGGTACGCCGGCATGTTCCGGATCGCCGAGATATCGCAGCCGATCGCGCCAGGCGAGCTTCAGCACTTCCGCAAGCAGGTGCCAGAACATCGGATCGCCCGATGGCGGCGGATCGAGAGCCTCGAGCATGTTCAGCGCGCTCAGGCAGGTGAGGCCGCCGTTGGCGAGCGCGGCGCCAAAAACATGCGCACCGCGAAATGTCGTTTCATACGCGGGCGTCATCCGCACCTGGTAG
>JACQDF010000242.1 GCA_016201205.1 Acidobacteriota bacterium | reverse complement strand
GTTATTTCGGCGCGACCGGACTGGGCGTGGAAGCAGACCCGATCGCCGCCCGCTCCGGCGTCACCACATGGGTCGACGCCGGCAGCTTCGGCTATGACCAGATCGAGGGGTTCCGGCGTTTCATCGTTCGCCCCGCCCAGGCGCGCATTTTCGGATACGTGTATCTGTACCCGAGCAGCCGCAATCCGGACCAGGATCCGCTGGAATACGCGCGCAGCGTGATGGGCCGCACGGGAGAGGCAGCGATCGCCGGCCGCGATATCATTCTGGGGATTAAGTTTCAGGTGGGCGCGAACATGAACGGCAAATACAGCTTCGAGCTGCTGAAGATCGCCCTCGAGTTATGCGACCGGTTCAATCTTCCGCTGATGGCGCACATCAGCTTCGCGCCGCCGGAGACCGGCCAGGTGATGGAGCTGATGCGTCCGGGCGACGTAGTCACGCACTGCTACAACGGGCACACGCTGGGCATCGTGGATGCGTCTGGCCGGATCAAGCCAGGCGTGCTCGAGGCGCGCGCCCGCGGCGTGCTGTTCGACGTCGGGCACGGCTTGGGCAGCTTCAATTTCGCCGCCGCACGCAAGGCGCTGGATGCCGGCTTCGTCGCGGATTCCATCTCGACCGACATCTACAATCTCAACATCAACGGTCCGGTGTACGACATGCCGACGACGATGTCGAAGCTTCTGCACCTGGGTCTGAGCTTTGACGAAGTGCTGCTGCGCTCGACGGCCAACCCCGCCAGGGTGATCAACCGCGTGCCGCTGCTGGGCACGCTGGCGGCAGGCGCGCCAGCTGATATTGCGCTGCTGAGAATCGAGGAAGGCGCTTTCGAGCTGGTGGACTCGCAGAAGAACAAGGTGACGGCCAAGCAGAGGATCGTCTGCCGGGGTGCGATTTGCCGGGGCAGGAGGATTGGATCGGGGCAAGGCGCAGCAGGCCGAGCCTGACACAGGCCGGAGGCCTATGCTACTAATGTCGGCATGACAGCCCGAGTCACCCGGAGACGGCTGGCGGCGTTGGCCGCCGGCGCCACCGCGATCGCACCCGCGCAAACGCCCGTGGAAGACGACTTGACCATCCAGCGGGAGAATCTGCGCCGCAATCGCGAGCAACTGGCGAAAACTCAACTGCCGATGGCCACCGAGCCCGCGTTCATCTTCAAGGTGTAGCGGCATGGCGAATTTCCCCGAGGATTTTTTCTTCTCGACGATCTCCGAGCTGCAGGCGGGCATCAAAGCCAGGAAATACAGCTCGGTGGAATTGACGCGGGCGTTCTGCGACCGGCTCGAGAAGCTGGGGCCGCGATACAATGCACTGGCGCTGATGATTCGCGAGCAGGCGATTCGCCAGGCGCACGACGCCGACGGCGACATCCTGCGCGATCGCATCCGCTCGCCGCTGTCCGGTGTGCCCTACGCGGTCAAGGATCTCATCGCCGTAGCCGGCGGGCCGACGACGTGGGGCGCCAAACCGTATGCGGGGCAGGTGTTTCAGCAAGACGCGACCGTCGTCAAGAAACTCGCCAAAACGGGCGCCGTCCTGATCGGCAAGCTGGCCATGGTGGAACTGGCGGGCGGCGGCGGCTACCGGTTTGCCGCGGCTTCGCTGCAAGGGCCGGGGTTGAATCCGTGGGACCGCACGCGCTGGTCAGGCGGGTCTTCCAGCGGCTCCGGGAGCGCCGTTGCCGCCGGCCTGGTTCCGTGGGCGTTGGGCTCGGAGACCAGCGGCTCGATTCTGACGCCGTCGGCTTTTTGCGGGATCACGGGCTTGCGCCCCACCTACGGGCTGGTGAGCCGCGCCGGCTGCATGGCGCTTTCCTGGACGCTGGACAAGATCGGGCCGATGGCGCGGAGCGCGGAAGATTGCGGCTACATCCTGCAAGCGATCTCGGGCGGCGACGCGGAAGATCCGGGCTCGGCCGGCAAGCGCTTCTATTACGCGCCGCAGTTTGCTCCGCCGCTGAAGGAAATCCGTGTCGGCTGGAACCCGGCGGATTTTCAGGATGGCGTTGTCGAGGATGCGCGCGGCGAATTCGCCAAAGCCGTGGACGTACTCCGGGGGCTTGGCGTCAAGATGGTCGCCAGCAAGCTCCCCGAGTTCCCGTTTGGCGCCATGGTTCAAACGATCATCAGCTCGGAAATGAGTTCGATTTTCGAAGATCTGGTCGCCAGCGGCAAAGTGGATGAGCTGGCGGACCGGCGGCAGATCGCGGGGATCAAAGCGAGCCAGGAAGTTCTCGCCAAGGACTATCTGAAAGCGATGCGCATCCGCCGGCTGGCGCAGCAGGAGTTCCGCAAGCTGTTTCTGGACGTGGACATGCTGCTGGCGCCGTCGCGCAGCTCGCCCGCCAACCGGATCAGCGAACCGCTGGACCGCCCGGGCGTTCCCTCGACGCCTCTGATCCCGGCGGGGAACCTGGCGGGGCTGCCGGCGTTATCGCTGCCCTGCGGATTAGCCGGGAATCTGCCGATTGCTATTTCACTGGCCGGCTCGCCGTTTTCCGAGAACAAGCTGCTGGCGGTGGGCAAGGCATTCCAAACCGAGACGGGCTGGCACAAGCAGCGCCCGCCGGCGTGAGAACGGGCAAATGGCTTCGATGAGCGAGCAACGGCACATAAGTCTGGAAACCGATCTGGCATTGGATCTGGTGCGCGTGGTCGAGGAGGCTGCGATCGCCTCGGCGCGGACGATGGGTGAAGGGGACCGGGAGAAGTCAGACCGCGTGGCAGTGCAGGCGATGCGATCCGCCTTCGAGCAGATGCCGATCAAAGGGGAGATCGTGATCGGCGAAGGCGAGCGGGACCAGGCGCCGATGCTGTACATCGGCGAAAAGGTGGGCGCGGCCCCGCTTCCGGGCGTCACCTTCCCCGAGGTGCACATCGCTGTGGATCCGCTCGAGGGAACGAACCTCTGCGCGATGGGCACCCCCAATGCGATCTCCGTGCTGGCCGCTTCCGAGCAAGGCGGTCTTCTGCATGCGCCTGATTGCTACATGGAAAAGATCATCGCCGGCCCTGCCTGCCGGGGCTCGCTGATTCTGGATGCACCGGTGGCGGAGAACCTGAAGGAGATTGCCCGTTGCATGGACCGGCGCGTGCAGGACCTGGTGATTGTCGTGCTCGACAGGGCGCGGCACGCGAAGCTGGTCGAAGAAATTCGGGCCGCCGGCGCTCGCATCCGCCTGATCCCGGATGGCGATCTGTCGGCGGGCATCGCAGTGGCCGTCCGCGGCGCCGGCGTGCACGCGGTGATGGGCACGGGAGGCGCTCCAGAAGGCGTGATCACGGCGGCGGCGATCCGCTGTCTGAATGGGGCGATGGTGGGGCGGCTGGTGGTGAACACGCCGGAGCTGGAGGAGCGCATTGTCGGCATGGGGATTCGCGACCCGCGGCGCATCTATTCGGCGCGCGAGCTGGCGCCGGGGCGGAGCATCGTGTTCGCTGCCTGCGGCGTCACCGACGGCGCACTGCTGCGAGGCGTACGCTTTTTCGGCCAGGGGTGCCGCACGCATTCGCTGGTGCTGACGTTGGCGAGCAACAAAGTGCGCTTCGTCGACACCGTGCACCTGGAGACGCCGCCTGGCCCGCGCGGCATCCGGCTATACTGATGACGCCGCTGCCGCTCCCACTCGAGCTGACGCTGGCGGCCATGGTCGTGACGGCGGCCGGCTGGGACGTGGCCGCGCGCCGGATTCCAAACGTGCTGGTTCTTGCCGGGATCGCGGCCGGCGCCGGTTTGCAGATCTGGCTCAGAGGGGTGGCCGGCGGACTCGATTCGCTGGCTGGATTCTGTATCGGAGCCGCTTTCCTGCTTCCATTTTTTCTGCTGCGGGGGATGGGCGCCGCCGACGTGAAGCTGATGGCCGCGATTGGCGCGGTTGCCGGCAAAGGGAACTGCGTGGTGATCTTTCTGCTGACGGCGGTGATTGGCGGGATTCTGGCGCTTGGGCTGCTGGCGTGGAAAGGCGGCCTGCTGCGCGCGCTCAAGAACATCGGATACATCTGTTGGGACCTGATCCGCTTCCGCCTCCCCTATGTGAGCCACCCGGATCTGACTGTGGACAGCCCCAAAGCGCTGTCGCTGCCATACGCCGTGCCGATGGCGCTGGGCAGTCTGGTGTTCCTGATGCTATGAGCCAGGAAGCGTTTTCCGCACCATGCGCAACATCGATTCTTCCTGCGTCAGGCCGGCCGTGCGTTCCAGCGGCGCCCACGCCAGCGCCTTGGATCCTCTGGTTCCATCGCGCATCCGCGGTGTCCGCTCCCCCGTTCACAGCCTGGCAGATCGTGGGGAAGAAGCGGTAGCCGGCGTTGAGGACTTTTCCGGAGCCTTGACGTCGTTTCTGAGAACCCCTCGACCACAGGTAATGAGGTAGAACGTGCTTCCACTCGAATCAGGGGCGATCGCCCAGAGGTACAGGTGCGCTCCATGCCGGATCACACCTTTGTTCGCCAGCCTCCAGGCGCCCCCTGCATCCGGGGAGAACCAGACCTTTTCGGTGTGGTTAGTAACGTAGACGTTGCTCGGGTTTGATGGGTCCACTGCAATGGCCTCAATATTATCGAGCCGGTTCTCCCCTTGCAACACTACTTTCCAGTTCGATCCCCCATCCTCGGTCTTGTAAACATGATCGGGCTTCCCGCTCTGAGATGCGCAGTAGCTGGAATTCGTGCCGGCATAGAGCACGTCTGGATTTTCTGGGTTCATGGCCAATGTGTAGACGCAGAGACTTTGAAGGCCCGTATTTAAGAGGGTCCAACTTGCCGCTCCATCAACTGACTTGTATACACCGGCATTCATCAGCGCGGCATAGATTACGTCAGGGCGGAGTGGGCTTACGGCGATGGCAGGGACCGGCGCCGCCGGCAACCCCCGGACGGCAGACCAGGAATCCCCGCCGTTCACGGAATAGAACATGCCGCTTCCGTCAAGTATGTTGCGCGGCCTGCTGTTTCCAGTGCCGGCGTACAGCTTCTCCGGATTCCTGGAGTCGATAGCCAGCGATATGATTCGTCTATCCGTCAGGCCGCTGACGGCTTCCCTCCAGCTTACTCCGCCGTTGTCCGACTTGTAGACACCCTCTGTATTGCTCGCAAAGAGCGTGCCCGGACTGAGTGGGTCGATGACGAACCCTGTTATCTGGCTCTGCGGGTATCGGCCCGTGCCAAGGCTCGCGATCCAGGTCCAACT
>JACQDF010000014.1 GCA_016201205.1 Acidobacteriota bacterium | reverse complement strand
TCCGCCCGCAAGCTAGTCTTGGTCTATCCCGTCTGCTCCAACCTTCAGCAACGGCTGCGGGAGGCTGCCCCGCCGTGTTTCTCTGAACCCGATGCGGATTCCCCTTGACAGGCACCCTCAGGAGGCGGTAAACAAATACAGCCCGGCTCGCCCACTGCGCTGGGCATAGCTAGCCGGCGAAGGAGGCACGTTGCGGAGGTGAACGAGTTGGAGGTCGCTGATGTCGATCCCCAACTCCATGGTGGGCGAGCAGAACAGCACCTTCAGGTCGCCCGCGCGGAACCGGCGTTCGCGCTGCTCCCGGTTCTCATACTTGATCTGGGCGGTGTGTTCCAGGCCTTCTACATCCCGCAGAGAGCGGGTGCGCTGCCGGTACATCTCGCGGAAGAACTCGTTCGCTTGCTGCTGGACCTGGATGAAAATGGCACTCACCGCGCGCCGGGAGTAGATCGGATCTGGGGGAGGTGGGTTTCCGTCTCCCTTCTTCCACACTAGAACTGCGGATTCCAACTGGACGAACTGAACACCGCGCTCGACATCTTGCCGAAGCAGACCCTGGTTCCTGAGAATCGCGACAAGCTTCCGGACGAAGTCCTCGTAGTGCGCAATACCTGGAATTCGACTCTTCAGGTAGCGGCCAAGCAGACTGCGCGCCCCGGTGCTGATTCCGGCAAGCCGGCCACTCGGCTGATCCGGAAGCAGGAGTCTATCGGAGCTGCGGAGGCGCTCTTCGGAATCGTCGAAACACCACCGCTCGTTGATGACCTGATTGACGCGCTGCCGCAACTGTTGCTGGTAAGTCTCGCGCAGACTCTCCGCGTGAATCGCCAATTTCTTTCGGGCGAAGTCCAGCAGCGGCTTGAGAAGATCCAGGCGCTCCTGCGGCGTGAGTCTGGCGATTTCGGGCAGCCCGATCCAGAGGTCGTCGCGCGTTGCGCAGGTCTCGAGGCCTTCATACTCGACCTTGAGGAGACCGCACTGCTCGAGGTTGGGGTGAACCACGCGCCAGGCTCGCCGGAGATCCTCGTAGATGCGGTACTGAATGAGATCGCGAAATGCCTTCCAGGTCGTACCGGCAAGCGCTGAATCGGGATCAAGCTGAGGGTTCTGCGCGATGTCACTCAGCCGCAACCCGAGAGAGGCGACAGTTTTGTCAGCGATGTCGTGATGGCGAAGTTCGCCGTGGGCCTCCAGAGCGTCGTAGATGGCCGCGCGAAGCAACGACACCAGAACGAAGTCGTTGAAGTGGCCGGCCTGGAGAGAAGCGTCCTGGCGGTTGTCGGTGAAGCTGAGGAGCTTTCGGGCCGCGCCGGTGATACCGGCCTTGTCCGCATGGTCGAGCGCCGAAATGCCGAGTGTAGTGGTTGCAGAGCTGCGGCCCTCGTTCGACAGTCCGGTGAGCTTGCGGAAATCCCGGTCGCGCAGCGTGAAGTACTCGCCACAGGCCTGGCAGATGAGGAACGGGCTGTCCTGGAAAAAGGTTCTTACCGAGTGCTGGGTGGGTTGCTGAAGCGCCGCACCGTCGGGTTGGACGTGAAGAACGCGAGGGACGCGGTTCCGGTAGTTCCGCTTCACGCGTCCATTCGTGTCCAACCAGTCCGGCGGGAGATCGTCGTTAAACCAGTCAAACGGATCAGACGGCGGCAACATCAGGTATCCGCGGTGGCCCTGATGATCATCGTCATCGAGCGATGCCACATCCCATGGCGTCATCTCACCGCGAGACTCGTCGAAGACGACCTTGTAATACTCCTGCCCGCACACGCGGCAAAAGACCATCGGAAACAGCAGGCGCACCGAGGTCGAATCCTCGCCTTGAGGAGCGTAGTACTGGCCGTCGAGCGTGAGGAAACGGTGAGATCTGTTCTCGATCGTTCCGTAAACCGGTCGCCCCTGCGAGATGAACTGGTGCAACTTGAAAGCAAATATGGCCCCGCCGCCCTGCTGCTTGATCCGGCTCCCTGCAAGAAACGCCTCGCGAAGCTTGTTCACGCAAGCGCCCGCATCCGCATTGGACGAATCGGCCAAGGCGCCGGCTAGAGCGTTGAGACTCTGGGGTACCTTGCGCCGGTAAGTCCCTTCCGCATCCTTCTGAATTCCGACCGTTGTCTCGACCCAAGCGGTGAGGGGGTCCCGCAGCAATTCGCCGGCGTCCTGCGGGGGCGGGGACGCAACCGAGTTGCGCAGATCCTGCCCCGTCGGCATTCCGCTGAATTGGGAAACGGGGACCAGCGATTCTTCGATGACGTTGGTCTCGGCGATCGCGGTTCCGAAGAGCTTGCCGGCGAAGTCGGCGACGGCTCTTCGCCGCTCAGCGCCGCTAGCCGATCGGCTGGCGACCATGGTGGCGCTGGTGCCGACGTGGAGAAGGTTCGAATTGCCGCAACGTTCTTTCAGACGCCGGATGAGCATGGCGACATCGGCCCCCTGGCGGCCTCGATACATGTGCAACTCGTCGAGCACCATGAACTGAAGCGCGGAGGTGGCCTTGTCGACGAAGGCGGCCTCCTGGGGTCGGAGGAGCATCATCTCCAGCATCATGAAGTTGGTCAGCAGGATGTGCGGCCTCTCCTGCTGGATGCGACTCTTGGCGGCTTCATCCTCCTGGCCGGTGTACTTGTCGAACCGAATCGGCATCGATTGACCAGTGCGAGCCTGGTAGGCGGATGCCAACGTGGTCAGAGACTCCCACTGCGAATTCACCAGTGCGTTCATCGGGTAGATGACAATCGCCCAAACTTTGCGCTCCTGGTGGTTCCCGCGAAGGATGGCATCGACAATCGGAATGAAATAAGTGAGGCTCTTCCCAGACCCGGTTCCGCTGGTGACCACGTAGGATTGCTTCTGCGTGGCACGTTGAATCGCCTCGCGCTGATGCTGGTAGAGTTGGATTGGGCCGCCGCCTTGTGTCCTGAAAATGCTGGCCGTCGCGGGTAGAAGAGTCCCAGCAGTCGCGAGGTCGTCGACGGATTCCACAAGCCGGTAGGAAGGATTGAGTTGGATCAGAGCGTCCGGCCAGAAGACGTTCTCCTGGAGCAGCTTTGTCTCGACGAACTGTCGAATCCGATCATCGGCGATCGACAAGAAACTCCGCACATATCGCTGATAGTCCCGAACTACGCTGGCGTGCAAGTCGAAAACACTCATAGCCCAAATCGAATCCTCATTGTATGTCAGGGGGCTGTGATCCTGAATGGAAGGGAAACCTTTGTCAGTCACAACCGTTTCAGAAATTTTATCTCCATGAAAAACAAGTGTCTTGTGTGCTGAACACCGATTAGCGCAGGCGCCCGCCCTGCTATCCTCGTGCCCGGAAGGAGACCAAGATGTCCATTCCAGCGCCGAAGCGTGCCTGTGTTGAATTCATCCGGGACGGGATCAGCGCGTTTGACGCCGTCTTCCTCGTCGCCGAACGGGAAGTCTACAAAAGCCACGACAGGCTCACGGCAGGGGAGAACACAAAATTCGACACAATTCGACAGAATTCGACAGTTTGCACAAATCCGGACAGCGGGCTCCACCACCACGCCGCCGTCGAGCAGATCATCGTCGAAAAGGTCGCCGAGCTCGTCGCCGGCCCCACATCAGGCTAATCCCGCCTTCTTCCACAATTCATCGACACGGCGCTCGACTTCGGACGTCATGCGGATCACGCCTGGCCAGGGGCGCGTGAAGCCCTCCTCAGGCCATTTGCGGGTCGCATCGAGGCCCATCTTCGAGCCGAAGTTCGGAAGCCGGCTCGAATGATCCAGCGAGTCGATGGGCCCGAGCACGAACTGGATATCGCGCTCCGGATCGATATTGTTCAGCGCTTTCCAGGCGACTTCGCGGACGTTCTGTACGTCGACGTCCTCGTCCACCACGACGATGCATTTGGAGAACATCGCCTGGCCCAGGCCCCAGATGGCGTGCATCACCTTGCGCGCCTGGCCCGGATAGGACTTGCGGATCGAAACAAGAATCAGGTTGTGGAAGATGCCTTCGGCGGGCATCGAGATGTCGCGCACTTCGGGAAGCTGGAGCCGCATCAGCGGCAGAAAGATGCGCTCGATGGCTTTCCCCATGTAGAAATCCTCCATCGGCGGCGGCCCCACGATGGTGGTCGCGTAAACAGGATTCTTGCGATGAGTGATGCAATCGACATGGAAGACAGGGTAGTCGTCTTCGAGCGAGTAAAAACCGGTGTGATCGCCGAATGGGCCTTCCCGGCGCAACTCGCCGAGCACAACATGGCCCTCGAGAACGATTTCCGCATTGGCTGGCACCAGGATGTCGTTGGTTTCGCACTTCACCATCTCGACGGGCTTGCCGCGGAGAAAACCCGCGACCATCATCTCGTCGAGGTCCGGAGGAAGGGGCAGAAGGGCGGAATACATCGTGGCCGGATCACTGCCGATCGCGACGGCAACCGGCATCGTTTTTTGAACGCCTTGTTTGAGCAAACGCCGGTAATGCTCGGCGCCCTGCTTGTGCGTCTGCCAGTGCATGCCGGTGGTGCGGTCGTCATAGATCTGGAGGCGATACATGCCGCAGTTGCGCTTGCCGGTCTCCGGGTTGGTGGTGAAGACCATCGGCAGCGTGATGAACGGGCCGCCATCCTCGGGCCAGCAGTGCAAGACAGGGAATTCCTTGAGCGAGAAGTTGTCCTGGCGGATCACTTCCTTGCAAGGGCCGCCGGAGACTGTTTTCGGAAAGAACGAGCCCATTTCGGCCAGCTTGGGCAGCATCCTGATCTTGCCGAGGATGCCCTCCGGCATGCGCAACTCGAGGTATTCGACGATGCGCCGGGCCACTTCTTCGACGCTGGATACTTCCAGCGCGATCTCCATGCGACGCATGCTGGCGTAGGCGTTGATCAACACCGGAATCGAGCTGCCCTTGGGCTTCTCAAACAGGAATGCCGGCCCCCCTCGCTTGACCGAGCGGTCCGCCCACTCCGTGATCTCCAGATAAGGGTCCACTTCGAAGGAGATGCGCTTGAGTTCGCCCTTGCTTTCGAGCGCGTGGATGAAGTCCCGCAGATCGTGGTATGCCATAGATGTTCAGAGAAGAGCCTTCCTTTTACTATGATGGAAACTCGGGACTCATTTCATGGGACAACGGACGGCATTCGTAACGGGCGCCAGCCGCGGCATCGGACGGGCCGTTGCCGTGGCGCTGGCAGCGACCGGGCATCGTGTCGTGCTGGCAGCGCGGGATCTGGCCAAACTGGAACAGACGCAAGCCGGCATTCTCCAGACGGGCGGCGAGGCGCACATCGTCTCACTGGACCTGGCCAGTCCGGCGTCGATCCCGCAAGCCTTTGCCGATGCGACCGCCAAAGCGGGGCCCATTCACATCCTGGTGAACAACGCAGCCATCACCAGGGACGGCCTCGCACTGCGGATGAAACGCCAGGATTTCGAGAGCGTGATCGAGGTGAATCTGACAGCAGCCTTCCTCTGCATCCAGCAGGTGCTTCACGGCATGATGCGGGAGCGCTGGGGGCGTATCATCAACATTACTTCGGTGGTGGCCCAGGCGGGTAACCCGGGCCAGGCCAACTATGTGGCGTCGAAGGCAGGACTGGTGGGGCTGACCAAGTCGCTGGCCCAGGAGATGGCCAGCCGCAACATCACGGTAAACGCGGTGGCGCCGGGCTTCATGGACACGGAGATGACGCAGGCTCTTTCCCAGGAAGTGAAGGAGCGCATTCTGGCGAGCATTCCGTTGAAGCGGATGGGCTCGGCGGAAGACGTCGCCGCCGCGGTGCGCTTTCTGGCCAGCGAAGAGGCAGGCTACATCACCGGGCATGTGCTGAACGTGAACGGCGGGATGTACATGGCCTGAAGGAGAACACGTTGTACAGCCGGCATCACAGAAAAGCGCGCATCCTCTTTGGAGCTTCCGACGTGCTGCTGACGGCGCTTGCCTTTGAAGCGGCCTATCAGACGCGCATGTGGCTGCCATTCGAGAAGGTCTTCGAGCTGGCGGTTCCGGTGAAAGCGCTGCTGCTCGGCTTTGCCATTCTCATCTGGGTGCTGCTCGGCTCCTGGATGGGCGTGTATGAGCGTCTGGATTCGGCCCACCTGCGCATGGTTGTTCGCGATACCACTCGCCAGTGCGGGCTGGGCGGCATCGCGGTGGTGCTTTTCGAGTTCACCTTGCGGCTGGACCTGAGCCGCGGCTTTCTGGGGCTGTTCATCTTCTATGGCTGGGTCTTTCTGCTGCTGTTCCGCTGGAAGGCGGGAAAGCTGGTGGGACTGATCCGGCGTGAGTTTGCCCGGCCGCATTATGTGCTGGTGGTGGGAACCGGCGATCGCGCCGGGCGGATTGCCGCGATGCTCGAAAGGTCGCGCGATTACGGCTTCCATCTGCTGGGCCAGCTTTCCGAAGATGAGGCCGCATCGCGGCTGCCCGGCCTGCTGCGCGAGCAGGTGATCGACGAAATCGTGTTTGCCGTGGAGAGCGAGCGGCTCGGAGCTTTGGAAGAGGTGTTCCTCCGGTGTGATGAAGAAGGAGTGCGAACACGGGTGGCGGTGGATTTCTTCCCGCACGTAAACAGCGACGTGTATCTGGAGCGGCTGGGGGAAGCGCCGCTGCTGACGTTCTCCGCCGCGCCGCACGATGAAGTGCGGCTGATGTTGAAACGGGCGCTGGATATCGTCCTTGCCTCGGCGGCGCTGGCGGCGCTGTCGCCCTTCCTGCTCCTGATCATCCTGCTGATCAGGTTCACTTCGCCCGGCCCGGCGATCTTCCGGCAATTGCGCTGCGGGCTGAACGGGCGGAAATTCGTTTTCTACAAGCTGCGCTCGATGGTCGAGCACGCCGAAAGGATGAAGCCCGCCCTGGAGCACCTGAACCAGAGGGAAATTGCCTTCAAGATCGCCAACGACCCGCGGCTGACGGCGGTCGGCCGCTGGCTGCGCAAGTTCTCGGTCGACTAGTGGCCGCAGTTATGGAACGTCCTCAAAGGCGACATGTCGCTGGTGGGGCCCAGACCGGCCGTGCCGGAGGAAGTCGAGCGCTACCAGCGCTGGCAGCGGCGGCGGCTGCGGATGCGGCCAGGGCTGACGTGCCTGTGGGCGATTCAGGGACGCGATCAAGTGGATTTCGAGACGTGGATGAAGATGGACATGCAGTACATCGACAACTGGTCGCTGGCGCTGGACTGGAAGATTCTCATCCGCACCATTCCCTTCGTCTTACTGGGAAAAGGAGCACACTAGATCTATGGAGCTTGTTCCTTCGCAGGAAGATGTGATCGCGCTGTTGCAGCAGACCGGCGCCCTGCGGCATGGTCATTTTGTCTATCCCAACGGACTGCACGCCAGCGAGTATCTGCAAGTGGCGCTGGCGATGCGGCATTTCGAGCATCTGAAGACGCTGAGCGTCGGCCTGAGCCGCAAAGTGCGCGCCAATCCGGAATTGCGGGCGATGATTTCCGGGATGTCTGTGGTGGCGCCCAGCGGCGGCGGCGTGCCGGTCGCGTACGGCGTTTGCGAAGCGCTGAGAGCCAAGCAGGTCTATTGGGCCGAATCAGAAGAAGAGGGCCGCCCGCTGCACTTCCGGCAGTATTTCGTGCAGTCGCCCGGCGAAAAGGTGCTGCTGGTGGACGACATTTTCCGCACCGGCAAGAAGCTCAGCCAGGTGAAAGCTCTCATCGAGTCCAACGGGGGAGAAGTGGTCGGGCTGGCGGTGGTCATTTATCAGCCGACGCCGAAAACGCCGCACCTTGGGAGCGCCCCGCTGTACTATCTGGCGAAACTGGATGCGCGCTATTCGATGGACGCCGAGTCGTGCGAATTGTGCCGCAAGGGGCTGCCGGTGGAAAGCGTCTGGGTGTAGCCGCCGCGTGCGTGTTTGTGTGTCATAGTCAAGACCGTGAGTACTCTTGGTGTGCAAATCGTCTGGAACGACCTGCTGAATCTTGGCATCGCTTACGCGCTCGCCTTCCCCATCGGCTGGAACCGCGAGCACGAGGAGCGCAGCGCGGGCATCCGCACATTCCCCATTGTGGCGGTGGCAAGCTGCGGGCTGGCGATGGTGGCAACGGGTATCCCGGGCGCGACGCCGGAATCCTATTCGCGCGTCCTGCAAGGTCTGATCACGGGCATCGGTTTCGTCGGCGGTGGAGCCATTCTGCGCGAGAAAGCGGGGGTCCATGGAACGGCGACAGCCGCCTTTCATGACGCTGAAGTTTCTGCGACCTCTCAAGAAGGATCTCGAGAAGGCGGGACATTCGTAGTCCTCCGCGGGGGGGCGGCCATTCTTGGCTGCCGCCGGCCTTCCGGCCGGCGCTGGGCGGGCCTGAAGGCCCGCCGCAGGCTGAAAGCCTGACCCCACCGAGACAAAGTATTGTCTCTAAACGAACTCCACCACCCGCGCCTGCTTCACCGCTTTGTTCTCCATCAACTGCAACAGCAGCGACTCAGGCACCGATTCGTCGGTCTCCACCAGCGCCAGCGCCTCGAGAGGCTTGCCAGGCTCGCCCGTCTCCCGCCGCCCCAATGTGAAGTTTGCGATGTTCACCCTGTTGCGCCCGAGCACCGTGCCGACGTGCCCGATCACGCCGGGCACATCTTCATTCTTCATCAGGATCAGATGCCCGCTGAGCATCGCCTCGCAGTAGATGCCATCCACCTGCATCAGACGCGGCCTGCCCAGCACCACGGCGCCCTCGACGACTGTTGCGCCGGCATCCGTCTCCAGCTCGAGCCGGATCGTATCCATGTGCGCCGACCGCTTGTCGTGGCTTTCCTCCACCTTCCAGCCGCGATCCGAAGCGATCCCCATCGCGTTCACCAGATTCGCCCGCTGCGACACCGAACGGTGCAGCACGCCCGATACACCGGCGTTGCGCAGCAGCGACGTGTTCAATTCCGCGATCCGTCCGGAATAGCGCAGCCGCACCGTCTTCGGATTGCCCGTGCCCGCATAGGCGGCGAACGTCCCCAGCCGCTCGGCCAGCTCGACATACGGACGCAGCGTCTTGTACTGCTCCGGCGACAAGGCCGGCATGTTCACCGCGTTGATCGCCACGCCGTTGTTGAGGTATTCGACTACCTGCTCGACGATGCGGATGCCGACCAATTCCTGCGCCTCTTCGGTTGATCCGCCGATGTGCGGCGTCGCCAGAAGGCGCTCGGACTTGAGCAGCGGGTTCTCGCCGCTGGGCGGCTCGGGATCGAACACGTCCAGACCCGCGCCAGCCACCTTGCCGGACGCCATCGCCTCGCGCAGCGCCTCTTCGTCGATCAATTCGCCGCGAGCGCATTTCACGATGCGCACGCCGTCCTTCATCCTGGCAAACGCTTCGCGTCCCAGCATGCGCCTGGTCTCCGGCGTCAGCGCCACGTGCAGCGAGATGTAATCGCTCTCGGCCAGCAGCTTGTCGAGCGTTGCCAGCTCGACGCCCATATCAGCGGCCGCCTGCGAGCTGACGTACGGATCCGCCGCCAGAATGCGCATCTCGAAGGCCCGCGCTCTCTTGACCACCTCGCGCCCGATGCTTCCGAGCCCGGCAACCCCGAGCGTCTTGCCACGCAGCTCGTTGCCCAGAAATTTCTTCTTCTCCCACTTGCCGGACAGCGTCGAAGCGGACGCCGCCGGCACCGAGCGCGCCAGCGCCAGCATCAGCGCCAGGGTGTGCTCGGCCACCGAGACCGCGTTGCCACCCGGCGTGTTCATCACCAGCACGCCGGCCGCCGTCGCCGCCGTCAGATCCACGTTGTCCACGCCCACGCCCGCGCGCCCGATCACACGCAACTTCGGCGCCTTCTCCAGCACCTCACGGGTCACCTTCACCGCGCTGCGCACAAACAGGGCATCGCAGTCCGCCAGGTGATTCAGGTACTCCTTGGGGTTCGAGACAATCACTTCCCAGCCCGGTTGAGACTTCAGCAGCTCGACCCCTGCCGGGGCCATTGGTTCCGCCACGACTATTTTCATGGCCGCTCAGGCTCCCACTGCTTCCCTGGCGAGGGCCGCCCCGGCGTAGATATTCTGCGCGGCCGCCACGCCGGTTCCGTACTTCACCGGGAAGTCGTTCGCGTTGAGGATGATCTCCAGCGCGCCGATGACCGAAAACAGGTCGGCAAAGTCAAAATAGCCGAGGTGCGCGATGCGGAAAATCTGCCCTTTCATCGTGCCCTGGCCGTTGGCGATGATCATGCCGAAGTGATTGCGGAAGCCCTTCACGATCACGCCCGAATCCATGCCTTTCGGCGCTTTCACGGCCGTCACCGAAGCCGCCGGCGAATGCGGGCAGAACAGATCGAGCCCGATCCCGGTGACCGCCGCTCGGGCCGCGGCCGCCAGCAATTGGGCGTTTTCGATCAGCTTGTCCATGCCCAGCTCTTTGATGTACTTGAGCGCTTCGCCGAGCGAAATGATCAGGGACACCGCCGGCGTCCAGCTCGATTCGCCGCTCTGCGCGCTCTTCAGCTCTTTCTTCAGATCGAAGTAGAAATGCGGCAGATCGGACGTTTTCGCGCGTTCCCACGCCTTCGGGCTTACCGAGAGAAACGCCAGTCCCGGCGGGATCATGAATGCTTTCTGCGATCCGCCGATCACCACGTCCAGGCCCCAGCCGTCGATATCGAGCGGCATCGTGCCCAGACCGGTGATGGCGTCGATTACGAAGATCGCGTCCGTGGTCCGGATCGCCTCGGCCATCGCGCGGACATCATGCGCGGCGCCAGTGGACGTTTCCGACGCCTGCACGAACACGCCGCGGGCGTCCGGATTCGCCTTCAGCGCGGCAGCAACCCGGTCCGGCGTGACCACGTCTCCATACGGCGCTTCGAGCACAACTGGATCGAGCCAGAATGCCTTCGCGATGGCGGCCCAGCGCTCGCCGAATTTCCCGGCCGAGCACACGATCACTTTGTCGCCCCGCCGGAACAGGTTCGAGACGGCCGCTTCCATCGCTCCCGAGCCGGAGGAAACCAGCGGGAGCACCTCGTTCGTAGTGGCGTACACTTCTTTCAAGTCCGCCAGAACCTGCCGGTACAACCTCTGGAAGTCCTGTGTGCGGTGATGAATGTCGGAGGCCATCATCGCGTGCAGCGCTCTGGGCAGCAGCGGTGTTGGACCTGGAGTAAGCAAGCGTTGTTTTTTAATGTGCATTGGATGAATCCTGAAGAAGTAGCTTTCCTGCTGTGGAATTCTTTAGAATAGCAAAACGAAATGGCTCTTCTTGATCGACTGCAAAAAGACATCGTGGACGCCATGAAGGCGAAGGACGAATTTCGCCTCAGCGCGGTGCGGATGTTGAAAGCCGCGCTCACGAAACACAAAGTGGACACCATGAAAGACCTCGACGAAAATGAGGAGCTCAAGGTCCTGAATACGATCCTCAAGCAGCGCCGCGAGGCCGCTGACATGTTCCGCAAAGGCGGCCGTCCAGAGCTGGCGGATAAGGAGGAGGCCGAGGGGAAGCTCATCGAAGGCTACATGCCCGCCGCCCCCACCGAGGAGGAAATCGAAAGCGCTATCGCCGCCGCCATCTCGGAGACCGGCGTCACCAGCCTCAAGCAGATGGGTGTGGTGATGAAAGCCACCCAAGCGAAGCTTGCGGGCAAGCGAGTCGACGGCAAAGCGGTCAGTGACAAAGTGCGCGCCAGGCTCTCCTGATGACGAAAAGAATCGTGTCCATCCATGCGCATCCCGACGATGCGGAAATCCTCGCCGGCGGCGCCCTGGCGCTGCTGGCCGCCCGAGGCCACGCCCTCACCATCGTGACCATGACGCCCGGCGACAAAGGCTCGAAGACGCACGGGCCGGACGAGATCGCACAGATCCGCCGCAACGAAGCTCGCCGGGCAGCCGCGCTCATTGGAGCCGGCTACCAATGCGCTGAATTCCGCGACCTCGCCATCTTTCATGACGATCCCTCGCGGCGCCGCGTCGTCGAGCTGCTGCGGCAGCTCGAGCCCGACATCGTGCTCACCTCCTCGCCGGTCGATTACCTGTGCGATCACGAAGCCACCAGCCTGCTGGTGCGCGACGCCTGCTTCGGCGCTCCGGCGCCCAATTACCACACCGGCGTCGAGAACCCCGCTGGTCCGCTGGCTGCGATTCCGCATCTTTACTTCATGGACGCCGTCGGCGGCGTGGACCGCGAAGGCCGCCCGGTCGCACCCGATTTCATCGTCGACGTCTCCGGAACGTTTCCCATGAAGCGCGACATGCTCGCCGAGCACGAGAGCCAGTATGCCTGGCTGAAGGCGCAGCACGGCATGGACAACTACCTCGACACCATGGAGCGCTGGACGCGCGCCTGCGGCCGCCGCGCGGGCTTCGAGTTTGGAGAAGGCTTCCGCCATTATAAAGGACATCCGTATCCAGATTCGCCGCTGCTGGAAGAATTGCTCCAGGGGCTCATCCGCTCCCTCAACATCGCGGCTCACTGAAGGGGCTGTCACGGAATAACGTTGCCAATCGTTCGGGACCGCTTGCTGACGCGCGCGGCTCAGCAAGGGCTTCCGAGCCGCGACCGTGAGGGAGCGGCCGGAACGGTCGTTTCCTTATCATACGAACAGGTGGAGCCAGTGGCAGCCAGCCTGAAAGAGCGTTTTGTCGCCGTCTTTGCGGCCGTTGCCATCACTGCGTATCTGGCCGCCGGCTGGACGGCGCCTCTGATCGCCACCCTGCTGCTCAGCCTTCTGTTTCTTCGAGACCTTGCCAAAAGGCTGTTCGCGCGCCAGCTCAGCTCCGATCTGCTGGCCGGCGTGTCAATCATCGCCAGCGCGGTGATGGGTCAATACCTGGTTGGCGCCATCATCGTTCTCATGCTTTCCGGCGGCGCCGCCATCGAGCGGTACGCTACCAGCCGCGCCTCGAACGTGCTGACCGCGCTGGCGCGCCGCATGCCTTCGATCGCACACCGCCGGGAGCGGCTTCGAGTCGCGGATGCCGATGTCTCCGCCGTTGGCATCGGCGACCGTCTCGTCGTTTACCCGCATGAAATCTGCCCTGCTGACGGTACGGTCCTCGAGGGCCACGGCATCATGGATGAGTCGTATCTCACCGGCGAGCCGTTCTTGATTTCCAAAGCGCCCGGCTCGGCTGTGCTCTCCGGCGCCATCAACGGCGACACGCCGCTCGAGATCGAAGTCGCCAGGCTCCCGCGGGATTCGCGCTACGCCCAGATCATGCGAGTGATGGAGGAGTCCGAACAGCGCAAACCGCGGTTGCGCCGTCTGGCCGATCAGCTTGGCGCCTGGTACACCCCGCTGGCGCTCGCGATCGCGATTGGAGGCTGGGCCGCCAGCGGCGACGCCACCCGCTTCCTCGCTGTCGTCGTGATCGCTACGCCGTGCCCGTTGCTGATCGCCATCCCGGTCGCGGTTGTCGGAGCCATTTCGCTCTACGCGCGGCATGGCATTGTCATTAAGAATCCCGCCGCCCTCGAGCAAATCGGCCAGTGCCGCACCTGGATCTTCGACAAGACAGGCACGCTCACGTACGGACGCCCCTCACTCACGGAAATCGCTCCCGGACCGGGCTTCGAATCGAAGCAGGCGCTCTGGCTCGCCGCCAGCCTCGAGCAGTATTCGAAGCATCCGCTGGCAGCCGCCATTCTGCGTTCAGCCAGAGAGCAGAACCTTGGTCCGGCTCCCGTCTCGCGTCTCAGCGAAAAACCCGGCGAAGGACTGCGCGGCATGGTGAACGGCGATGAAGTCGTCATCACCGGCAGAGGCAAGCTGGATTCGGGACTTGTGCCCGCGCAGATGGCGGGCCTGGAGTGCATCGTTCTGGTCAACGGCCGGTTCGCCGCCCTGATGCGCTTCCGCGATGAGCCCCGCGAGGAAAGCAGGCCCTTCATCGCCCATCTGCATCCGCGGCACAAAGCGACCCGCATCCTGTTGCTCTCCGGCGACCGCGTCTCAGAGGCGGAGTATCTGGCTCGCGCGGTCGGCATCGGTCAGGTGCACGCCTCGAAGACTCCGGAAGAGAAAGTCGCCGTCGTAAGCGGCGAGGCTGCCCGCGTCCCCACGCTCTTTGTCGGCGACGGCATCAATGACGCGCCCGCCATGCGCACGGCCACCGTCGCCGTCGCCCTCGGAGCCCGGAGCGACATCACGGCGGAAGCCGGCGACGCCGTCATCCTCGAACCGACGCTCAAGAAAGTCGACGAGCTTGTGCACATCGGCCAGCGGATGCGCCGCATTGCGCTCGAAAGCGCCATCGGCGGAATGATGCTCAGCCTGGCGGGTACGCTGTTGGCGGCCGGCGGCTGGCTGCCGCCGGTCGGTGGAGCGATCGGGCAGGAGGTGATTGACCTGCTCGCGGTGCTCAACGCGTTGCGGGTCGCTTTCCCGCGCGGCGAGCTCAGCGATTTTTAGCTTCGCTAGCTACTTTCCGGCGCAAAATTCCGTTTTTCCACGATTCGACCGCCCGCCGAGAAGGGTTCGAACGACAAAAGCTCCCTTGAGCGTCGTGGCTCATGGGAGCGTGCAATCGGGGTTTGACAAAGGATCGCGGTTCGCCGGGACCGGCAGGATTATGAGCTGCGGGCTGATGCCGCGCGATCCAAGTGGTTGCCGATGCTGATGAGGTTGTCGGCAATGACGCTGACGATCAGCGCGAAGTGCACCAGAGCGCAATTCGCATTTGGGATGGGCGGAGATCCGCCATCCGTTCCATCCGCTTCGCGGCCAGCGCTTCCAGGTTTTGAAGGCGCGCCGAATAGCAGGTATTGACACCCTCCTACTCC
>JACQDF010000249.1 GCA_016201205.1 Acidobacteriota bacterium | reverse complement strand
CTGCGGGCCGAATGACCCGACATCGATGCGGACGATGGATCCTTTTTTCACGTCCACCTGCAAGCCCGGCGCGCCCAGAAGATACGCAGCCAGCAGCCCGGTCAGCGGTTCATGACTGGACAGGAGCAGCGAGCCGGCGTCCTTGTGCACGCGGATCCCGTCCCAGGCTTCGCGCGCTTCGGCGATCGGCACGAGCGCTTGGCTCGATTCGATCTCTTCCTTGTATCGCAGGATCTCCCGGGCGATCTCCGCCGTCTCTTTCGCCCGCCGGTAGGGACTGGTCATGATGACGTCCGGTTTGACGCCCGCATCCCGGGCCACCAGGAGCACCTCGCGCAGCTTCTTCCTGCCTTCCGCCGTCAGCGCGCGGTCCGCGTCGTCCATCCCTGGCCGGGGGTCTTCTGCGATGCCGTGCCGCAGCAGGTAGATCTCCATCGTGGATACGCGATCTTTCATTCTGGCATACTGAAGCTTTTCCGGATGCCGGACGAACACGAACAGAAACCGCTGGCGCGCGCGGCGTTCTACTGCGCTTTCGGAGCGGCGGCGTCCATCCTGTTTTCCATCGCCGTTTCCAACATTCTGCTGGCGTTGTCGTTCGCCCTGTTGCTTCTCTCGGGCGCCAAACTGCGGCTGCCGCCCGTGAAGCTTCCACTGGGCCTGTTCCTGCTCGGCACCGTGATCTCGCTGGCGCTGTCCGACTCGCCTTGGGCCGGCCGGCCACAGATCCGCAAGTTCTTCGTGTTTCTGACGCTCCTCGTGATCACGAGCACGTTCTCGGAATTGCGCCATGCGCGCTGGCTGGTGATGGCATTCACCGCGCTGGCCACATTGTCTGCGGCCCGCGCTCTGGCCCAATTCGGCTGGATGCTCAAGAATTGCGGGGAATCCTACGGCTGTCTGGTCGGCGAGCGCATCACCGGCTTCATGAGCCACTGGATGAGCTTCGGCGGCCAAATGATGATCGTGCTGATGCTGCTGGCGGCGTTCTTGTTCTGGACGCCGCCGCCGAAGCGCCCGCTCTGGCTGTGGCTGCTGTGCGGAGCAATGATGGCAGCCGCGCTGTTTGCCGGCGGCACCCGCAGCATCTGGCTGGCAACGGCGGTCGCAGGCTCGTATCTGTTGTGGTGCTGGAAGCGCTGGACGGTGCTCATCGCGCCGCTGGCGATCGCGCTGGCGCTGGTGGCGGCGCCGGCTTTCCTGAAACAGCGATTTGCTTCCGCCTGGCAGCCGCACGGCGATATGGATTCCAATGAGCACCGCCGCGTCTGCTGGCGGACGGGCCTGCGCATGATCGGCGCGCATCCGGTTTTCGGGCTCGGCCCGGAGCACGTGAAACTCCAGTTCCAGCAGTACGTGCCAGCGGATGTAGCGCGGCTGCCCACCGGCTGGTACGGCCATCTGCACAATATTTATCTGCATTACGCCGCCGAGCGCGGCATCCCGACGCTGCTGGCTCTGCTGTGGATGCTGGGCAAGATGCTCTGCGACTTCGCCCGTACGCTGCGGCGTCTGCCCGCCGGACCGGGCGATGCGCGTTTTCTCCTGCACGGGGCGCTGGCCACGCTGGCGGCGGTCTTGGCGGGTGGCGTCTTCGAGCACAATCTCGGCGACAGCGAGGTGCTGATTCTGTTTCTGGCGGTGATGAGCTGCGGATATCTGGCGGTCGAGAAAGCAAATGCCATCGACACTCGACGGGGTTGAGATCATTCTCGCCGGAGGCTCAGGGGGTCTCGGCTCGGCTACGGTCGAGTTGCTGGCGCGGGATGGCGCCAGGCTCGTCGTGAGCTATCACGCCGATGCCGCCCGCGCGCAAAAGCTTGCCGGCGTGGCTGCCGTGGTGCAGGCGGACATCACCAAAGCGCAGGACCGGATGCGGCTGCTCGAAACCGCGCACAATCTCTACGGCCTGGTTGTGTTCACCGGCGATCCCTCCCGCGTCAAGGATCCGTCCCTGCTCGAATCGGCGATGCGGCACGCGCAGGAAGTGAATTACCTCGGCCCTGTTCTGCTGGCGCGGGAAGCAGCCTCGCTGATGCAGGCCCGGGGAACGCACGGGGCGATCGTGCTGTTCTCGACGATGCAGGCGGTCGGCGTATTCGCGGGTTCGACGGCCTATGCCGCCGCGAAGGCTTCCTTGCAGCACGCCGCCCGCATCCTGGCAAAGGAGCACCGCAAAGACAACATCCGCGTCAACGTGATTGCGCCGGGAGTGATGGCTTCCGGCATGGCGGAAGCTTCGATCGCCGCCGGCAAGTATGATCATTTCCTGGCGACCGGCATCGTGCATCGCTTCGGCCGCGCTGAGGACATCGCCCGCGCGGTGCGTTTCTTCCTCGATCCGGATAATTATGTGACCGGGCAGGTGCTCGGCGTGGATGGCGGGGCTGCACTGTAGAACCGGGCGCGCATCCTGTGGAGGACGCCGCCGCCGCGATCGCCCGGCTACTTCCGCGCCTTCCTGGGGCT
Organism: Acidobacteriota bacterium; assembly: GCA_016201205.1. GTDB lineage: Bacteria > Acidobacteriota > Terriglobia > Bryobacterales > Bryobacteraceae > CADEFT01. The sequence goes on along the minus strand of JACQDF010000249.1, from coordinate 9,602 downwards.
CCTCTCCCGGTCCAGCTCCCTCGACCGCTCGATCATCCGGTCGAGCCATTTGATCCCCGAATCCGGCACCCGCAGGTGAATCGCCGAGTAGACACGCAAGGACAGGCCCTTGGGCTCCCTCGTCTCGTAAACCATCGGGACCGGGATCTCCGGTTTCAGCGTTTCCGGCTGAGGTTTGGGCACGTATTCGGGCGGGAAAAACGAGTCACGGGCGGAAGGCATTCCTGGACCTCCTGGCACTATGATAGCCGCGCCCGCGATGTCAGATGACAGGCCCCTTGCGCGACGCCGGCTTCACCAGCCGCTCGATCATGTCCTCCGGAATCCGCATGGACATGCGGAACTCCGTGCCGCTGGCGTTCAGCTCCAGCTTGTCGATCAGGCTCATCATTTCGGCTGCCTTCTTGTCCTTGTCGCCCTGAAGCTGCATCATACCGGCCAGGAACCGCACCACGTCCACCATGGCCGTTGCGTCTTTCTCGGAGCGCATGCTGGCCTCGAGCATCACTTCAATGCTGGCCCCAAAGCGCACGCCTCCCTGCACGCTCTGCATGGCCTGCATCAAGTTGGCGCGCATGGCGCCGCCGACCTGCGGGTCACGGAAATCATCGGCCAGCCGTCCCAGGCTCGTGGAAATCATCCAGGCGTCATAGCGCCCGCTAAGATCGCTGATCCTGGCAGCCGTCTTCGCATCGATGGCGGCAGGCGCGTTGCGCTTGTACCGATCGATGGCGCTCCGGACGGTCTCAGCGTTGCCGGCGACAGCAGTGGTGCTGTCGAGAATCGCCAGCCAGCCTTCCGAGTTGTGTTCCCCGCGCCCGGTAAGCACCTCGACGCCCTGAACCGTGGTGATGTTTGCTCCATGGGTGCGGGTGAACTGGCTGATCCGGCCCATATCAAACCGCCCCCGCGCCGCCACCAACGCGTTCCCTTTCCCCCGGCCGTGCACGTCGTTGGACGCAACGATCAGCTCGCTCAGATCCCGCCGCGGGTCAAAGCCGGTGGCGGAGATGAACTGATCCATGCTGGCCTCTTCGCTCTTGAGCTGATCGAGCAGAAACTGCCCGAAGCGGGAGTCTCGGATCTGGTTCGCGTGAATCCCAGCGAGAAAAGCCGAGTCCTGCGGGATCAGCCGCAGCAGGGAGGAATCCGCGGCCAGAAGGCTCAGCGTACCGGCCGCGAAGGTAAGCAACAATCGGCGTGAAATCATGGAGCACCCTTCCATTAGAACGATAGCGCAACCGGCGAAGTTCCCGGAAGTTCATTTTGCTAATTTCGGGACCGCTTGCTGACGCGCGCGGCTCAGCAAGGGCTTCCGAGCCGCGACCGTGAGGGAGCGGTTGGAAAGGTTACTTAATGACAGGCCCTAAGGCAAATCCCCTAGCCGCCGAAGGCGATAGGTGTAGCCGCGCCAGCGGATGGTCCTCGAGACGCCCGCGGCGACGCACGCATACAGCCACAGCCACGTGGCCAACGGCGTCAACGCCGCGTGCGCCCATGCATGCCTTCGGAACCAGCTCTGATACTCGGGCAAGGCCAGCCGCGCCCTCCGGACGCGGCTGGCGCTTTTCCCCATGCCGATGACCAATTGCAGCGCCAAGGCCGCCAGCGCCGCCGGCGAGCCTTCGAGCACGGCCGCCACCATAGCGCCGCAGTATACCAGGTGCGCGATCAACGCCATCCACCACAACCGGGGCGCATAGAAGCGGGTGATCATCATCTGCCGCCGGATCCATTCGAGGAGCTCCCCCAGCCCGGTGTGGCCGGTGCACGCCGCCAGAGCGCCGGGTGCGTACACCACCCTCAGGCCGGCGGCGTGTACCGCCTGGCTCAGCCGGTAGTCATCGCTGACCGCGCCCTTCCACCAGACTGGAACATGCAACTTGTAAAATGTCTCCCGCCGGATGGCCATCGCGCCGCCCCAGGCAAAGCGGTTGTCCCCCGGCACCATTTCGCCGGCGATCACAGCGTTCCAGACGCTGCGCACCAGCGACCAGAAATCCGCCGGTTCGGGAACGTGCCAGCGATAGCCGGTGGCCGCGCCGGCTCGTTCCCCTTCGAGTGCGGCCACCAGCGCCTTCAGCCAGCCGGGCTGGACGCGCCCGTCGGAATCGGAAAACGCAAACACTTCCGACTCAGGCCGGGCGGCCGCAATCGCCGCCAGCAGGTTGTTGATCTTTTCTCCAGTCTCTCGATCGCCGCTTCCGGCCAGCACCAGCCGCGCCACGGCGGGCACAACGTCCTTGGGCACGTCGCTGGCCGAGCGCGCCGCCACGATCAGCTCATAGTCCGGATAATCCAGCGCCGCCAGCGATGTGAGATTCTCGGCCAGCCCTTGCTCGAAGCCCTTCACCGGCACGATCACCGTAACAGGCGGATTGGCGGCCGGCTGCCGCTCGAGCGCATTTCGAACGTACGCCTTGCGCGCCTTCTCCCCACGCAGGGAAGCCAGGCTCAGCAGCACCGCCGGCACGATCAGCAGCCAGAGCATCGGAACTTGGCATTGTACTAAGTTGGAAGAAATGCCCCTGTTCAAGCTGGCGGTGTTCGCGGTGCTGGCCGTCTCACAAGACGAATACCGCGAACGCAGGGCCAGACTGCGCGCCGCCCTGCCGGAAAGCGCTGTCGTGCTGTTTGCGGCGCCGGATACGTCCGGCGATCCGCGCAGCCAGCTCTTACAGGAGCCGAGCTTCTACTACTTCACCGGCTGGACGGAGCCCAATGCCGTTCTGGTGATCCTGCCGGAAGCTGAGCAGCCGAACGAGATTCTGTTTCTGCCGCCGCGCAATGAGCGAAAGGAGAAGTTCGAAGGGCGCCGCTCAGCGTTCGGCGATTCAGACGCCAATGGCCGCACGGGCTTCCGGGCGGTGATGAGCCTCGATCTATGGGAAGCGGAGCTGAAACGCCGCGCCGGAAGCGCGCAAAAGATCTATTCGCCGGCCGGCGCACGGGATCGCGTCAAACAGGCCGTGCCGGAGGCGGAGATTCATGATGCAGCTCCCGCCGTCACACGGCTGCGGATGGTGAAATCACCGCGCGAGATCGCCTTGCTCCAGCGCTCGATCGACACCTCGATCGCAGCGCACCTGGCGGGCTGGAAGCGCGCCCGCCCGGGAGTATTTGAGTACCAGATCGCGGCGACGATGACCAGCGCCATCCTCGAGCGCGGTTGCGAGAGGCACGCCTACCGTCCCGTGCTCGGCTCCGGACCGAACTCGGTGATTCTTCATTACGGCGTGAACCACCGCCGCATCGATCGTGGGGAAGTGCTGTTGATGGATGTGGGCGCGGAATGCTCGAGTTACGCTGCTGACATCACCCGCACGATTCCCGTCGGAGGCAGGTTCACGGCCCGCCAGCGGGAGCTATATGAAGCGGTGCTGGGGGCACAAAGGGCGGCCATCGCGGCGGTGAAGCCCGGCGCTACGCTGGGACCGCGCGGCACTGTCACCGAAGCCGCCCGCGTCTACCTGGATCAGCACGGAAAGGGCCCGCGTGGCGAGCCGCTCAGCAGATTTTTCTCGCACGGCATCGGACATCATGTCGGTCTGGAAGTGCATGATGCCAGCATTCCCGGCGACCCGCTGGCGGCCGGCATGGTGATCACCATCGAGCCCGGCGTTTACATCCAGGAAGAGAACATCGGCATCCGCATTGAAGACATGGTGCTGGTGACCGCGAATGGCGCGCGCGTGCTTTCCAAGGCGCTGCCGCGCGAAGCAGCCGAAATCGAAAAGCGGCTCTCGAAACAATGACCAAGCAGAACCTGGCCTCGAGAAAGCTCTCGTTTTTCCTGATCGCCGGCGCCTGCTTTGTCGTCGCGTTCGCCGCGGGCTGGACTCCGCTGGCCGCGCAGATCGACAACTACCATTACGACTGGACGCTGCGGCTGTACCCGCCTGCCGAGCCGGCCAAGGAAGCGGCCATCCTCGAGATCGACGATTCGACGCTGCTCTCCTACGGCAACCGCAATCTGCGGCGCACGCTGGCTGAAGGCCTCGAGTACGTGAACGCCGCCAAACCGAAGGCCGTTGCAATCGACTTGATTCTGGCCGAAGAGTTCGATAGCGCTCAGGACCTGCGACTGGCGCAGGCGTTCGCCGGGACTCCCAACATGGTGCTCTCCTCGGACCTGATCCCGAACCAGAACCAGTGGGAGGAGCCCTATGCATTGTTCCGCCCGGCTGCCAAGGCGGTCGGCCACGTGCACGCCGACCCCGATCGTTATGACGGCGTCAGCCGCCAGGTGCAGCTCGAGAAGGCGGCGCACCGCGACCGGCGCTGGGCGCTTGCGCTGGAGGCATACCGGCTGATGCGCGGCGGGGCTTCGATGATCGAATCGCCGCAAGACCTGCGCATCGGGGACAACGTGATTCGGGTGCCGAGGCGAGGCGATCGAGGCCGGGCCATGTACATCCGCTACCGCCGCGCGCCGATTCCGCACCTCTCCCTGAAGCGGCTCCTGGAAGCTCCGGCGCTGGCCGCGCAGCTTGCCGGCAAAGTCGTCTTTGTGGGCGTGACCTCTCAATCCCAGGCGCGCGATCGCCTCATCACGCCCTACACGACATCCACCCCGATGCCCGGCGTCGAGATTCACGCGCACATTTACGAAACACTGGCCCAGGGCGATTTTCTGCGGCCCGCCTCGAACACCGGCGTGGTTCTGGTGGGCCTGGTGGTGGCGGCGGTAACGGCAATGGCCTTTGCTTTTCTGACAGGCTGGCAGGCATGGGTCTTCGCCGGATTGCAGATTCTGCTGGCGCACAGCCTGCCCCACTTGCTGTTCAGCTCGAACATCGTATTCCCGCTGGTGGCGCCCGCCGGATGCGCCTGGCTGGCGGGCATCGGCTGCGCCAGCTACCAGTATTTCGTGGTGCGCCGGCAGTTGCGCAAGAGCGAAGCTGACCGGGCGCGCTACCAGCAGGCGATTCACTTCGTGTCGCACGAGATGCGGTCGCCGCTGACGGCGATTCAGGGCTCGAGCGAATTGATGAGCCGCTACAACCTGACCGAAGACAAGCGCCGCCAGATCGCCCAGATGATCAACTCCGAATCCAAGCGTCTGGCCCGCATGATCCAGACATTTCTCGATGTCGAGCGGCTCAGCGAAGGGGAAATGGAATTGAAGAAGGAGCCGTTCGCCATCCAGGACGTGGTGGATGTATGTGTCGAGCGTACGAATCCGCTGGCCGAGCGCAAGCGCATCCGCGTTCACAACGGCGAGCAGACGCCCGGCGAGATGTTGGGTGACCGGGAGCTGATGGAGTACGCTGTATATAACCTGCTCACAAACGCGGTGAAGTACTCGCCGCCGGAGACACAGGTGCAGGTGGACGCGCGGCGTGACGGGGAGCTGCTGCGCATCGCGGTCCGCGATCAAGGCATTGGCATGGACGAGAAGGAACTGAAACAGATCGGCACCAGGTTCTACCGCACCCGGCGCGCCGAAGCGAGCGGCGAGGTCGGCACCGGCATTGGGCTTTCCATTGTGAGCCAGATCGTCGAGGTGCACGGCGGGCGGCTGGAAGTGACCAGCGCACCGCAGAAGGGCTCGTGCTTTACGATCATTGTGCCGGCGTTGACGCCGGCTGCCGCGGCGGACGCATGAGGGTGACCGATTGCAGCGCATACTAGTGGTCGAGGACGATCAGGGGGTCCGGGAAACGCTGATCACGTTTCTCGAGATGGAGGGTTACGCGGTGGATGCCGTCGGCACCACTTCGGAGGCCATCCGCCGGCTCACCGACGACGGCTATCCGATCGTCATCAGCGATGTGTACCTGGACGAGCGCACCGGACTCGATGTGCTGAACGCCGCCAAGAGCGGCAACCCGGGCTGTTCCGTCATTCTCATGAGCGGACGCGGGACCATCGAGACGGTGATGGAAGCGACCAAGCGCGGCGCCTTCGATTATGTCGCCAAGCCATTCGAGCTGGACCACATGCTGGAAGTCGTCAAGCGCGCCGAGGCTGCCGCCGCCGAGCCGGAAGACGAGGATAGCGATATCAATGATCTGCCGCGGAGCGAGATGATCGGCAGCTCGGCGGCGATGATCGAGGTGTACAAAGTCATCAGCCGGGCTGCGCCGACGGACTCGACGGTCCTGATCGAAGGCGAAACCGGCACCGGCAAAGAGATGGTGGCGCGCATGATTCACAACCTGAGTGGCCGGGCGCAGGCGCCGTTCGTGCCGGTGGACTGCGGTTCCATAGCCGCATCGCTGCTGGAAAGCGAATTGTTCGGCGCTTTGCGAGGCTCTTACACCGGCGCCGACCGGGACCGCATGGGCGCACTTGAGGCAGCCAACAGCGGCACCGTCTTCCTCGACGAGATCGGCGACATCGACCCGGGCTTTCAATTGCGACTGTTGCGCTTCCTTCAGGAAAAGGAGGTCAAGCCGCTGGGGGCGGCGCGGCCCAGGAAAGTGGACGTGCGGGTCATCGCAGCCAGCAATCGCGATCTGGCCAGGATGACCGAGGAAAAGAAATTCCGCGAGGATCTTTACTTCCGGCTCAACGTCGTGCCGATCAAGCTGCCGCCGCTGCGGGACCGGCGCAGCGACATTCCTCTGCTGGCGCACTTTTTCCTGCGCCGCGCCAACGAGCGCTATCATCTGGAAGCCAGGCTGACCGAATCAGGCCTGCGCGCCTTGCAGGAGTATGCCTGGCCGGGCAATGTGCGCCAGCTCCAGCACATGATCGAACGGCTGGCGATCCTGGCGCCGCAGAATCGCATCGATGAGGAGGCGGTGCTGGACGCGATCGCCTCGATGTCTTCCAAAGACATCCCCAGCGATACTCTGGCGGGGACGGAAGCCGACCAGATCCGAAAAGTGCTCGCCGCCGCCGGCGGCAACAAGAGCCGCGCCGCCAAGATCCTCGGCATCGAGCGCAAGACGCTGTACCGCAAGCTCGAGAAGATGGGGTCGCTGTAGCGATCAGCGATCCGCTTTCAGCTTCGAATCCATAACAGAACGACGTTGCTGCGCATCCCGGCAGCCTCCACTGTGATCGGGAATGCGCCCGAGCCCAGCCAATAGGGCGCCTCCAAGGCAATATACTGGAGCCCCGGCACGCCGGTTGCGACCAGCCGCGCCGGGATCCTCTCTCTTCCTATCTGCGCTGTCACCGGCCCGTCAAAGCCGGCCAAGCCCGTTGCGAAGAGGTTCACCGTCGCTCCCGGAGCGGAGGGCGAGGCTTTCGTGATGGGTGATCCCAGCGGATCGCTCACCACAGAGAAGAGCGCCGGAGCAACTGGCAGGATCTCGATTTCGACCTCCGCCGAGCCGGAAGGCGTCGTGACACGCAGCGTGGCCGGACCCTGAAGCTCCGGCGGCAGGATCGCGTTCACCTGAGTGGGAGAAACCATCAGCAGGGCCAGTTCCCGGTCGCCGGCGGTGACCTTAACCGCACCCGGCCTGGCGTCCAGCGGTTTGCCGCCATTCTCCAGCGTCTCCGGACTGAACTGCCATCCAAAGAGCGTCACCAGGGCGCCGCGCCCAACAACAGGGGTGAATGACGCCGAATTCACGGCGCCCTCTGGCGCGAGCACCGGCGGCGGGCTGATCAGGGCAGTGTCAAACTCTCGCCGGTCTATGTCGATGGCCCGCAGCGTGAGCCTCCATCCATCCACCTCGGCCCGCATGTAATGGTGTCTGGAGGCGCTGGCCGCCAGCAGGTTCGAGGATTCCACCGGGTACAGCGACGCGCCGCCGCCGCCGGTGGTGACATAGACCATGCCGTTGAGCGGATGCGTGCGCTGGTAACTGTGTTCATGCCCGTTCAGCACCAGGGGAACCGCAAAGCGTTCCAGAATCGGCACGATGTAAGAGCGCACCAGGCCCGACTGGAGATCGGCTATGTGACGGCCGAAGGCATAGGGCGGATGATGGAAAAAGACCACCCGCCAGAACTTCTTCGTTTCCGCCAGGTCCTTCTCCAGCCACTGGAGCATTTCACCCGTGCCGTACACGGCGTTGTACAAGGAGTCGTTGGAATCGAGCGAGATGAAGTGAACATCGCCCCAATCGAAGGAATAGTACCTTCCCTGGTCGCGTTCCGGAACATTATCCAGCGGAAGATCGTGCACGCTCAGGTAAGGACGGGCGCCCGTTTCCAGGTAGTCATGATTCCCCAGGCACGGATAAAACGGAACGCGGCGCATGGTGGCGTGATAGAAATCGAAGTAACGATTTTCGTAGGCTTCGTAGTGGCCGGCGGGGTAGGCGATATCGCCGGTGTGAATCAGCAGCCGTGGTCGTTCGGTCGTGATCTGCTCCGCGAGCCGCCGCTGCTCGTCGGAGCCGGTTCCCGTGTCCCCGATCGCCAGAAACGTGAACGCGTTCGCCCCGGCGGTCCGGAAGGTCAAGTCACTGTCCCTTGAGAGATCTTCGCCGTCCAGCCTCACGCGGTAGGAATAGTCGGCGCCCGGGCTCAATCCATTGATGACGACTTCATGCTGGTAGTAGGTGAAGTTGAGAAGCGTCTGGATGGACGTGCGCATCGTGGATCGCCCCGCGATGACCCTTTCCACCCGATCGGCGCCGGAAACGACGACTGACCCCTCGCCCGGCTCCAGCGTCGTCCAACGTACGGTGGCTCGATTCCGCCGGACGTTCTGAACGTACGGACGCCGCCGAATGGAGACGCCCGCGGCCACTGCCAGCGGGGCGAGCATCCCGCCAAGCGATGCCTGTAAGAACTCCCTTCGCCCGGTACTCACGTGGAGGACCCTTTTCTCCTAGCATACCTCTTCGGGCGTCCGAGGGGGCCGGGGGGGGCCGGCCTGTGAAATTGACAAACACACCCGCTCTGGCATACGCTCGCCCTCATGAAGAGTCAATGGCTGTTCCTGTTTGCCGGCCTCAGTCTGCCGCTTTTGGCCGAGCTCAAGTCCGGTCCCGCGCTGCCGCACGGCGTGGTGGCCAATTGGCCGCAGTTGCCGAAAGGATGGAACTTCGGCGAGGTTTCGGGCGTCGACGTCGATCGCCACGACAACGTGTGGGTGTTCAACCGGGGCGCTCACCCGGTGATGCAGTTCGATAAGAACGGCCGGCTGCTTCAGTCCTGGGATCACGTCCCCGTGAAGTCGTCGCACGGCCTGCGAGTGGATCCGGAAGGCAACGTGTGGCTGGTCGACGTCGAGGGACACGCGCTGCTCAAATTCACCCCGGAAGCCAGGTTGCTCATGGTGATCACCAACGCGGGCAACCGGCCCGGCGACAACGACAGCCCCTACGCATTCAACCGGCCTACGTCGGTGGCCTTCCACCCCAACGGCGACACTTACGTCTCGGACGGCTACGTCAACCAGCGCGTGGTCCGTTACAACAAGGAGGGGATCTACGTCCGTCACTGGGGCAAGAAAGGGACCGGTGACTCGGAATTCGATACCACCCACGACGTCACCATCGACCGCCGCGGCCGCGTCTATGTCGCCGACCGCACCAACCAACGCGTGCAGATCTTCGACGCCGACGGCAGGTTTCTCGGCAAGTGGACCGATATCGGCGCACCCTGGGGCCTGTACTACGTCGCCCGCGAGGACGCCATCTACATGTGCGACGGCGGCAACAACCGCGTCGTCAAGCTGAACCTGGACG
>JACQDF010000219.1 GCA_016201205.1 Acidobacteriota bacterium | reverse complement strand
CCTTCTCATCGGTGACAAACTGGATTCCGCTCATGGCTCTATTGTCCTTCAGGTGACGCTTCCGCGCACCTTACCCGTATTTCCTACCCCGAGCAATCGTTTATGGCCCCGCAGACGGTCGCAAAAGCCGCAAACTCTGTGCGGCAAGGCTTACTTCGACAGCCTCCAGACCCTCATTGAAGGTTGTTACGGCGTCCAGCCAAGCGGTTTCTTGTGGAGTTGTGGGTGTCCATGTCTCAGCAGGTTTTGACGCCGATTGGTCGGTAGAGCCACAAGCGGTCATGAGGCAGATAGCTCCGCATGTCGCCAACACGAACAACAACGGCCGAACGCGTGTAGGCATTTCCACACCTCTTCCCGGATGGATTTCGAGAACATAGCAAACGGCGCGTATTCCTTGCGGAAGACCCGTGGCGGGCGCACCTCCTCCGCCGTGGATGTTTTTCGACAACCGAACCTCCTGTAGCGTCCCTGCCCCAGCGGTGTCCCAAAGTCCTTTTTCGGAACTGGCGCGGCGAGCAGATCAAGCGTTTTGCCAACTGGAGTACCGGAAGCTGCTGCTTCCTTATCGAGTTGCCTGCGGGCCACCACGAAATGGCGCATGTCTGGCAGCAGAGCCACCTTATAGCCGCGGACTCAGCGGATGGCGCTGAACGCCGCCGCCGCCATCTCCAGCGTCCGGCTCACCGCGACGTCACCGGTCACCGACGCCGTGAAATGATCCCGCGAGCCGTCGTATCTGACTGGTGGAGCGGGCAGGCCTGTGTTGGCCTCGCTGTACTGCTCGTCTCGCCCGCCCAGCTTCCAGATCACCAGATCGAGCGACGGCGCCACATAGAGCGCATGCCCGCCCGAGCCGCTCTTCCAGAAGGCATCTCGCGGAGCGCCGGCCACTTGCCCGTCTGTGTTCACATCGAACTGCAGGCTGTAGGGGTAGTGCGGATTGTACTGCGAGATCCGCGAGCAGTGCCGCACATAATCGCGCGGCACGATCTGACGTCCATTCCATCCTCCCTCGCGCAACAGCAGATAGCCGAAACGCAGCATGTCGGTTGCGCGCAAGGCGATCCCGCCGCCGCCCGGCGTGTGTCCAAGATTCGAGCTCTTGTAGCCGAATCCCCATCGTCCCCAGCCGAGCGGCCTGGCGATCTTCTCTGCGATGTACTCCTCCATCTCGCGGCCGGTGACATGGCGAATGATCATGGACACGATATGGATTCCTGATGTTGCGTAAGAGTAGCCTTCACCCGGCCTGCACCACAATCCCACGTTCAGAGCCGCCGAATCGCGCATCGCGGCTGCGCCATCGGGTCCGGGAGGGTCCAGCGTCACCTGCTTTCCTTGCACGTAAGAAGGATTGTTTCCGCGGATGCCGGATGTCATCGCGAGCAGATGCCCGAGCTTGATCTCCAACTTTGCCGGCTCAGTTGGCGCGGCGGCCGGCAGATAGCGCATCGAGAACACTTTCGTCTCGAGCCCATCGCGAAACAGGTCGCGTCGCTCCCCCATCAGGATGCCCATGGCGATGCTGGTGAATGCCTTGCCGCACGAGGCCGTGTTGGGGGCCGCCTCGCGATGCCCCAATCCGAAATAACGTTCATAGACGAGCCAGCCTTGATGCACCACCACCAGCCCGCCGTGCCTGGTCGTCGTTTTTGCGAATTCGAAAGCTTCGTCCAGCTTCGCTTGCGCCGCGGCGGAAGGCTTCCGCGCGCGCCATCCGCCGGCCGCATCCGGAACAGGGAAGTAGTCCGCACCCCCCGCCGCCAGAGCAAGAGCCATCCACAACGCGGCTATCATGCGTATATAATCTCGCAAATGCCGTTCAAATCTGTCTATCCGGATGTTTCCATTCCCACCGGCACGCTGACGGAACTTCTGCTTGCGGATTTGGAACCGCACCATGAACGCATCGCATTGATCGACGCGCCCACGGGACGCTCTTACACCTATGAGCGGCTCGCCGCGATGATCCGGAGGGTTGCCGGGGCGCTCGACCGCCGCGGTCTGCGCAAAAAAGACAAGGTCGCCATCCTCAGCTCAAACCTGCCCGAGTATCCGATCGCGGTCCACGGAGTGATGTCCGCCGGCGGCGTGGTCACCACCATGAACCCGCTGTACACGGAGCACGAAATCGAGCATCAGCTCAAGGATTCAGACGCCCGCTTTCTGCTGACGACCCCCGAGCTGCTCGAAAAAGCCCGCACCGCCGCCCATGCCGGCATCGAGAAGATTTTTGTGTTCGGAGAGGCGGAAGGCGCCGAATCCTTCGCCACTCTGATGCGCGAAGAAGGAGAGCCGCCGCGCGTCCCGATCAACCCCGCGGAGGACGCCGCGGCGATGCTCTATTCAAGCGGCACCACCGGCCTTCCCAAAGGCGTCATGCTGACGCATCGCAATCTGGTGGCTGCGCTGGCGCAGTGCGACAAGCTCTTTGGCGCGGGCCATGTCCGCTCCCTGCTGTTTCTGCCCATCTTCCATATTTTCGGCTTCCATGCAGTCGCCAACTTCGATCTGCTGAATCGCGGAACGGTGGTCCTGATGCCGCGCTTTGACATGGAACAGTTCCTGGACAATATCCAGCGCTACCGAATCCAGCGCGTGTGCCTGGTCCCGCCGGTGGTGCTGGGGCTGGTGAAAAGCCCGCTGGTGGACAGGTACGATCTGTCGAGCCTCGAACTGATTTTCTCGGGCGCGGCGCCGCTCGACGCGGATCTGGCCGCGGCGTGCGAAGAGCGGATTGGCTGCAAAGTCCGCCAGGGCTATGGCATGACGGAAACGTCGCCGCCCATCTGCGGGCATCCGCTCGACACCGGCACGGTCAAACATGGCTCGGTGGGCCTGATCTGCCCTAACACGGAGGGGAAGCTGGTCGATCTGACCACGGGCCAGGAAGTGCGGCCAGGCGAGCCCGGCGAACTCTGGGTACGCGGCCCTCAGATCATGAAGGGCTATTACAAGAACCCGGACGCCACTCGCGACACGATCACCGCCGATGGGTGGCTGCGGACCGGCGACATCGCGCGCCAGGATGCAGATGGCTGGCTCTACATCGTCGACCGGGCCAAAGAATTGATCAAGTACAAAGGCCTCCAGGTAGCGCCCGCGGAGCTGGAGGGCATCCTGCTGACGCATCCGGCGGTTGCCGACGCCGCCGTCATCGGAGTGCCCGATGAAGAGGCCGGCGAAGTTCCCAAGGCCTTCATTGTGAAGAAGGCCGAGATCACCGCCGAGGCGATTCAGGAGTTCGTCGCCGGCCAGGTGGCTCCGTACAAGAAAATCCGCCGCCTCGAGTTCATTGACGCGATTCCCAAATCGCCGAGCGGCAAGATTCTGCGGCGCGTGCTGAAGGAACGGGAGCGCGCCGCGGGCTAACGCGGACTTGGACCATCACTCCGGCCGTTCGCCCAGCGTCACCCGCACCCTGGTCTGCCGCCCGTTGCGGTAGATCGTCAGTTCGACCTGATCGCCGGGGCGCTTGCCGTTCAACGCACGGCTCAACGCATCGGACCGGTCCACCTTCACTCCATCGATCGCCATGATCAGATCGCCGCCGATGCCCACCTCGGCGTTGCCCACAATGACGTAGCGGCGTGCGCCTCGGAGGCCTGCGTGGTCCGCCGGTGTGCCTTCACCGACAGCCTGGATCAGGAGCCCGCCGGCGGGCAATTCCAAAAGCTCGCCAAGGTCGCCGAACACGGGCAGCACCTCGACGCCGAGCCAGGGCCGGCCAAAGCGCTTTCCGGCCTGGTAGCCCTCGAGCATCGACTTGGCCCGGTTCACGGGCATCGCGAAGCCAATGCCGATATTGCCGCCTGGCCCAAAAATGGCCGTGTTGATAGCGACCACATTCCCCTGTGAGTCGAGCAGCGGCCCGCCGCTGTTGCCCGGATTGATGGCCGCGTCGGTCTGGATCATTCCTTCCAGCTCATTGCCAGTCTCATCCCGGAGGTTTCTCCCCAGCGAGCTGATGATGCCCGTCGTCAGCGTGCCTTCGAATCCGAAGGGATTCCCGATCGCCAGCACCTTCTGTCCTACCTGCAAGGAATCCGAGTCTCCCAATTTCAAGTGCTGAAGCTTGCCCTTCGGCACAATCCTGATCAGCGCCAGATCATTGCTGCGATCTCGCACCAGGATCTCCGCTTTGTGGCGCGTCTTGTCGGCCAGCGTGACGATGGTCTCCGTCGCCCTCCCGCTCACTACGTGGTAGTTGGTCAGAATCCGGCCGGAGGCGTCGATGAGGAAGCCCGAGCCGGTGCCAGGCTCGGGAATGATCTGCCCGAACCACCCCCGCTTGTACACGGTGCTCGATATGTTCACTGTGGCGTTGTGCGCCATCTTGTAGATCTCGATATTGTTCAGCTCGTCCTGGCTGAGCCCCGCCCCTCTGACCACGGACGCGTCCGACCACAGCTTTCCGTCGGCCGCCGCGGGCCGGAGGAATCTCGGCGGATCCCACTTCCGCGTCGTCGTCACCCATACAAACAACCCCGCGATTCCCGCGGCCAGCAATAGCGTCCGAACCTTCATTGCTCTATGCTCCGTAACTGCCGGTAGACCTCTTCCGTCTGGCGCACCGTCTCCTGCTTCGATCGGGAAGTATCAATGACGTAGTGCGCGTATTTTCGTTTCTCCTCGAGCGGCATCTGGCGACTGAGCCGCGCCGCCGCTTCCTCCCTTGTCAACCCGTCCCGATCCATCGCCCGCTCGATCTGCTGCCCGCTGGGGCACCAGGCCAGGATCAGCCGGTCATAGTTCCTGTAACCGCCGGTCTCGATGTGGATGGCCGCTTCCACCACGGCGATCCCCTTCGGCTCACGAGCGGCGAACTCGTCCAGCATCTCCCGAGTCCGCACCCGCACGGGGGGGTGAACCAGGCTGTTGAGCACCGTCAGCCGCTCCGGTTCGTCGAACACTTGCGCCGCCAGCTTCCGCCGCTCGATTCGGCCTTCCTTATCCAGAATACCGCTCCCGAATTCCCGCACAACGGCCTGGTACGCCTCGCCGCCCGGCAGGAGCACCTCGTGTCCCAGCAAGTCGGCCTGGATCAGAAGGCACCCCAGCCTCTCGAGCGTCTTGCCGACGAAGCTTTTTCCCGAGGCCAGACCGCCGGTGAGCGCCACTCTCAGCATATGCGGCGCTCACAGTCTAACAGAGCGTGCCTTCGGTTCGCTCCGGCGGTACAATCGCAACTGATGACGCGCCGTACACTTGTCACTTCCCTCGCCGCTGCCCCGGCGGTTCTGTCCGCTGCCAGCCAGGTGCAGCGCAAGCAGCGCAAAGGAAATCTTCGCCAATCCGTCTGCCGCTGGTGCTATCGGGACACCCCACTCGAGGAGCTCGCTCGCGAAGCCGCTCGCATGGGGCTGATCGGCGTCGATCTGCTGACGCCCGAAGAATGGCCCGTGGTGCAGAAATACGGCCTGACGCCCACGATGGCTTCCGGGGTTTCCACCATCCCCAAGGGCGTCAACCGCCTCGATCACCACGACCTGATCGAGAAGCAGCTTCGCGACATGTACAAGAAGGCGAAAGCCGCCAGCGTCACAAACATCATCATCTTTTCCGGCAACCGCAACGGGATGCCTGACGAGCAGGCCATCGACAACTGCGTCACGTTTTTCAACAAAGTGAAGGGGAAGCCGAAGACCTGGGGCTCACCGTCCAAATGGAATTGCTGAACAGCAAGGTGAACCACCCTGACTACCAGTGCGACCGCACCTGGTGGGGCGTCGAGGTGTGCAAGCGAGTCAACTCGCCGAACATCAAGCTGCTGTACGACATCTACCACATGCAAATCATGGAGGGCGATGTCATCCGCACCATCAAGGACAACAGCCAGTGGTTCGGTCATTTCCACACGGGCGGCGTGCCGGGCCGCAACGAGATCGACTCGACGCAGGAGCTCAACTACCCGGCGATTGTGAAAGCGATCCTCGGCGCCGGCTTCAAAGGCTACCTGGCGCACGAGTTCATCCCCAAGCGGACGCCGATTCAGTCGCTCGAGGAAGCCGCCACACTGTGCGATCTGTAGGCGTCAACCGATCCGGAACCTGTCCACGGCCGCCTCGTCCAGCTCGACGCCCAGCCCCGGTTTCCGCGGGATGCGGTAATAGCCGTCGCGCACCTCAAACGGCTCCTTCATGCAGTCGTCTTCGAGCACGTGGGTCACGCTGATCACATACTCGATGCCCGGGTAGGCCGCTGCCTGGTGCGCCTGAAACACCTGCGCGATGCCGTTGTCAATCGAGTGCTCGATCCAGATCGGCGCCTTCGCTTTCACCGCGCGGCCGGACAATTCGCGTACGTAGCGTCCCAGCTTCGGAGCGCCCACGATCCATGCATCCAGCAAACCCGCCCACGCATCCAGATCGACGTTATCGACATGCTCGGAGACCTTCAGCGGCAGGCGCCCCTTCAATCGCCGGTATGCATCGAGATTCTCCCGCGGCACCGGCGACTCGATCGCGAAGTAATTGGGGAACTCCGCCAGCTTCCGGGTGATCTCGATCGTGCGCTCGACGGTCTCCCACGTCGAGTTGGCATCCACCCAGATACGGAAGTTCTTCGGCACGACAGCGCACATGGCGGCTGCCTGCTCGATGGGGTTCTGCCAGGGCCGCGCCTTCACTTTGTGCACCCGGTAGCCGAGGCCGGCCCCGAGCTTCGCTTCCGACGCCATCACCGCCGGTGGAAAGCACTGGCTCCACCAGGCAGGGATCACGCGGTCCTTGGCATGTGGCGACAGCAGCTTTGCCACCGATTTGCCGTCCGCCCTGGCCAGCAAGTCATAGATTGCGATCAGAATGCCGCGAATCGAATCGTCATCGGCGAACTCCGCCGCCGGCCGCCCCATCATTCGCTCGAGCACAGCTTCGGCTTGCGGGCGTGGCATCTTCGTCTCGCCGATACCCGTAAGCCCGTCATCGGTGTGAAGACGCACGAAGTGTACGACGAAGTCGGTTTGATCGCGCTTCTGATTCTGCCAGCTCGCGATCCAGGATTCGCGCACGCGCTCGGCGAACGGAATGCGCACGCTCATCAGCTCGAAACGGCTCAGCCTCAGCGATCGCGCAAACAAAGGCGAGCCGAGCAGGCCAAGGCACCGCCGCCGTGTCATAGCTTAGGGCCTGTCACGAAATAAGTGTGCCAACCGCTCCCTAACGGTCGCGGCTCGGAAGTGCTTTCTGAGCCGCGCGCGTGAGCAAGCGGAGGTGTCAACCTGAGGCAGTAATTCCGTGACATGACAGACGGTTACTTCCCGTCGAACAGACGCATCTCGATCTCAAGCAGGCGTTTCTCGATGGCGCCAAGGCGTTCATCATGTGAGTCTGTCGCAGCCTTCTGTACTTTTTAGGAACACGCGCAAAACGGACCGCGCCCGCGGGAGGAACACTCCGGTGTTCCTCAACGGCCTGGCGCCGCGGGCCGTGGCCTTTGCGCTTTTATCTGGGAAGCAAATGAAGTTGTGAATGTGTGGAACGAGCGAAGAATCTCGGTCTGCATATCCCGTGCCTGTTCCACTACGCGGGACTCGCTGTCCCGAATCATCCGCTCGACGGCGCGCAGAATGCGTTCTTCCTGCTCACCCAGCCGCGACGTAAGCTCGGCCGAGAGTTCCGAACGCGTGACTGGCTTATCTCCGTTCTCCATGCCCTCTATTCTGCCATAGCCGGCGGGCCTGTTGCCTCAAAAGCCCAGCCTTCGCTCGGCCGCTTCCACCGTATTGCTCATCAGCATCGCGATGGTCAGCGGTCCCACACCGCCAGGCACCGGAGTATAGGCCGCGCATTGTGAGAGCGCCGCCGGATGCACATCTCCGACGAGGACACTGCCCTTGAGCCCGAGCTCCTCGAGCTTCTCCGGGTCGCCGGGAAAAATGCGCTCGACGCTCTGGCGATCTTTCAGCCGGTTGATCCCTACATCCACCACCACGGCATCCGGCGCCACGAACTCGCCTGTCAGGAACGCGGGCCTACCGATCGCGGCCACCAGCACGTCCGCTCTTCCGCACTCCGCTGCCAGCCCGCGTGTCCTGGAATGGCAGATGGTCACCGTTGCATTGGCATAGAGCAGGAGCAGCGCCATCGGCTTGCCCACGATGCCGCTCCGCCCGATGACCACCGCCCGCTTGCCCGCCAGGTCTATCTTGTAATGCTGGAACAGGCGCATGATCCCCGACGGCGTGCAGGGACGCGGTCCCGGACGCCCCGCCACCAGGTGTCCTACATTGACGGGATGAAACCCATCGACGTCTTTGACCGGATCCAGCGCCATCAGCACCGCGTCTTCGTCCACTTGCTCGGGAAGCGGCAACTGCACCAGAATTCCGTCGATATCCGGGCGTTCGTTGAGAGAGCGGATCAGGAACAACAGCTCTTCGGTGGTTACATCGGAAGTCGGCAGATGTTTCTCGCTGTGGATGCCCAGCTCTTCGCACGCTTTCACTTTGCCGCGAACGTAGATTTCCGAGGCCGGATTGTGTCCCACCAGGACCACGGCCAGCCCCGGAGGCCGGGCCGCTTCCGCCAGTTTTTCCACACGCGGCCGCAGCGATGCCAGGATCCTGTCGCGGACCTGCTTCCCGTCCAAGATGAGTGCCATGATGTTTGTCTGCAAGTCAGCTCTGTCGCCTGATCCGGAGATGATAGATGAGGGCGCCGGTGCCCACGGTAAGAAATGTCGCCAGCGAGACCATCGGCTCCAGTCTGATGCCGTAAAAATACATCCACGCGCTGATCACCAGAAAGAAGCCGGGAATCAGCGGATACCCGAAATCCACCACCGCCAGCCGCCGCCAGCCGGGTCGCCTGCGAAACAGGAACAGAGACGCAACCGACAGTCCGGCGGAGAAGTTCAGCGTCAGGCCAATATAAAAGAACAGTTGGCCGAAGGGCACAAAAGTCATCAGCATCGAGGCCACACCCTGCCACAAGATGGCATTGATTGGCGTGTGCCAGCGGGGATCTACTTTGGCCGCGGCGGTGAAGAAAGCGCGATTCTTCGCCATCGCATAATAGACGCGCGGTCCGATGGTCACCATCGCATTCACGGTGGATACCAGCGACAGCGCCATCAGTGCGCCAAACAGCCCGGCAATCTCCGGCCCGAACAAATGCTTCGCGGTCAATGAGCCGATCGCGATCTGGCCTTTCATCTGCTCG
The DNA here is from genome assembly GCA_016201205.1 of Acidobacteriota bacterium. Lineage (GTDB taxonomy): Bacteria > Acidobacteriota > Terriglobia > Bryobacterales > Bryobacteraceae > CADEFT01. Next base: position 70,948 of record JACQDF010000219.1, on the reverse strand, counting down.
AGCGGCGTTCCATAGATGAAGACCGCGTTCAGGCCGAAATACAGCGTCGCCACCAGCACCGTGCCGGCGGTCAGCGCCAGCGGCAGCGTGCGTTCAGGCCGTCTCAGCTCTTCGGCCACGTAGGTGGCCGCGTTCCATCCGCTGTAGCTGCCGTAAATCCAGAACAGGCTGATGGCGAACTGGGCGAGGATCGGGGTGGCCGTGGTGCGCGCGGCTTGCATCTGGAAGTGCTGCCAGTTGCCGGAGCCGGCCGTGAATCCAAGCACGATGAACGAAATGATCACCGCCACCTTGAGGCTGGTGAAGACGTTCTGGAACCGCGCCACTCGCTGCACGCCGAACAGGTTGAGCAGCGTCAGCAACGCGATAAGCCCGCAAGCCATGAACTGCGCTCCGCCGACCTTGAGCGTCCACGGTCCGAGTGGAATGGCGTAGGCGGCGTTTTCCTGCTTCAGCAGCGGGAAGAAATAGCCGAGGTAGTCGGAAAACGCCAGCGCCGCGGCGGCAATAGGCGCCGAGAAACCCGCCAGGAATGAGATCCACCCTGTCAGGAAGCCCCACGCCGGTCCGTAAGCGTTCGTCAGGTACACATACTCGCCGCCTGAGCTGGGGTAGTTGACTCCCAACTCCGAATAGCAGAAAGCACCCGCCAGCGCGCACAGCGCGCCCACCAGCCAGATCGACAGCACCAGCGACGGATCCCCCAACTGGCCGGCCAGGAACCCGGTGGTAGTGAAGATTCCGGTTCCGATCATGTTGGACACGACCAGCGCCGCCGCGCTGACCACACCGAGCTGCCGCAGCAGCCCTTCCGTCTTTTCGCCCGCCAGCGAGCGGCCGATTGCCCGTTCCTGCGCCATCCACCTCATTGTACTGATCTCGCGCTGCCTATACTCTGGAGTCGTGCGTCATACTGGTGTTGTGTGGTCCGCGGCCGCAGCTATCGTGATCGCGCTGCTCTACCTGGCGGACCCGTTTCAGAAAGCGAGGCACGCCATGGTGCGTGAGCAGATCCAAGCGCGCGGCGTCAAGGATCAGAGGGTCCTCGATGCCCTCCGCCGCACTCCCCGCCACGAATTCGTTCCCTCCGAGCTTCAAGCCCACTCGTACGATGACCGCCCCTTGCCGATCGGCTACGGCCAGACGATCTCCCAGCCCTACATTGTCGGCTACATGACCGAGCTGCTCGATGTGAAACCGGACCACCGCGTGCTCGAAATCGGAACCGGCTCCGGCTACCAGGCCGCGGTCCTCTCCTCTCTGGTGAAACACGTCTATTCGATGGAGATCGTTCCGGAACTGGCCCGCTCTTCGCAAACTACGTTGCAGCGTTTGGGGTGCAAGAACGTCACCGTGCGGCACGGGGACGGCTATCAGGGCTGGCAGGAAGAAGCTCCCTTTGACCGCATCATCCTGACGGCGGCGCCTGCTGAGATTCCCAATCCCTTGGTTGACCAGCTCAAGCCGGGCGGCAAACTGCTTGCTCCGGTCGGTGAGCGATACCAGGAGCTGGTGCTTGTGGAAAAACTGGCGGATGGGTCCATCCGCAGGCGCCCGTCGATCCCGGTGATGTTTGTCCCGATGGTGCATGGAACAAAACGGTAGATGGCCCGCGCACTCGCTCTTTTCCTCCTCTTCGTACTTGCGGCCCAGCCTGCCGGCAAGGCGCGGGTCGGCCCAAGCAAAGGCAGCCTGGTTGTCGTCGGAGGAGGCCAACTGGGCTCCGCCATTGTGAACAGGTTCCTGGAACTCGCCGGCGGCCCCAATGCCCCCATCGTCTTTATCCCGACAGCCGGCGAAGGCGACAACTACAACCACGCCTGGCTGGAGCGCCAGTTCCTTGCCAAAGCGGGCGCGAAGAATGTCACCATTCTGCACACGCGCGACCGCAGAGTCGCCGACTCGAAGCACTTCGCCGAGCCGATCACCAAGGCCCGCGCCGTTTGGTTCGGAGGGGGAAGGCAGTGGCGTCTGGTCGATTCGTACCTGAACACGCGCACACACCGCGAGCTTTGGAAGCTGCTTGACCGCGGGGGCGTCATCGGTGGATCTTCGGCCGGCGCGACCATACAGGGTTCCTACCTGGTGCGCGGCGCCCGGGAAGGCAACCAGGTCATGATGGCGCCTGGCTATGAAGTTGGGATGGGTTTTCTGCGCAACGTCGCCGTCGATCAGCACCTGCTCCGGCGCAAGCGCGAGAACGACCTGGTCAGCGTCGTCGAAAAACGCCCGGAATTGCTGGGCATCGGCATCGATGAATCCACCGCCATCGTGGTCACCGGAGACCGCTTCGAGGTGATCGGCGAGTCGAAAGTGGCCATCTACGACCCGCGGCGCCCGCCGTCACCGGATGGGAAACGCTATTACTTGCTGAGCTCCGGCGACCGCTTCGATCTGGACAGCCGCCGGCGCCAACCTTGATTACGGTTTCGTATCGGGACGGCGCGCCCCTACTCCCACCCCATCACCAGCCTCACGAACGTGCGCACCCCGACGCCGCTCGGCCCTTTCGCCAGAAACGGCTTCGCTTCTTCGATCCACGCTGTTCCAGCGATGTCCAGATGCACCCAGGGAACCGGATCCGCGAATTCCTTGAGAAACATCGCCGCCGTGATCGCGCCGCCCCAGCGGTTGCCGATGTTGGCCATGTCCGCGAACGCGCTCTTGAGCAGATCCTTGTACTCCTCATCGAGCGGCATCGGCCACATCTTTTCGCCTTCGGCCCTGGCTGCTTCGAGCACTTTCGACCGGAACCCTTCGTGGTTGGTGAACACGCCCACGTTGATCATCCCCAGCGCCACCACAATCGCGCCTGTCAGCGTGGCCGCATCCACCAGATGCGTACATCCGAGGCGCCGGGCGTACTCGATGGCGTCGCACAGAATCAGCCGCCCTTCGGCGTCCGTATTCAGAATCTCGACCGTTTTTCCGCTCAGCGTTGTCACGATATCGCCCGGCCGCTGGGCCCGGCTCCCGGGCATGTTCTCGACGGCCGGCACAATCGCCGTTTGCCCACCAGCCCGAGATGCATGCCCTGCCTGCTTTCTGAGACAGGCTTGTAACGCACCGCAACCAGCGCCGGCGGTTCCGCGCTGCCCTGGGCGACGCCCAACAGCGCTCCCATTCCAAGCTGCCTCATCCGGTCCGGCCCCAGCACTTCGCAGTCGAGGCCCTGGGCGGAGGCCATTTGCCGTGCATAATCGGCCAGCAGGGTGGGCGTCAGCCGGTTCCCAGGCTCGTTGACCAGTTGGCGCGCAAAGTTCTGGCTCTCGCCGAGAATGCGGCCGCGTTCCAGGCCGGCCCGGACAGCGGCACTGTCGTCGCAGACCACGGCAAACCGCTCGATCTTCCCTTCTTCCTTTGTGGTTTCCGTCTTGTAGCGGTCCGGCTCGAAATCGCCCAGCAGAGCGCCCTCTACCGCGGCGGAACCCATTTCCGCCTCGGCTCGATCCAGAGCCAGCGCGATGGTTGCGCTTTTCCTGGGTTTCAAAAGGCGAACTGCCGTGCCGGCGATCTTGCGGAGTTCCGCCGGTGTGAACGCGTCCCGCTTGCCTCCGCCCACTGCCAGCAGCTTTCTGGCTTTCAATCCGCTCGGGCGCGCCAGCAGCGCTGTATCGAGCAGCTTGCCGGTCATCTCTTTGGTCGCCAGCAATTCCCCGATCCAGCCTCCGGTGGCCCGATCGGCCATTGCTGCGCTGTCACCCATCTCGTTCTCAAACACGACCACGGCCAGGCAGTCCATGTCGATTTGCTCGAGGGGTGGGTAGAGTAGTTGAATATCCATAGCAGCAGATTCTCAGTCTAACTTGGATGGTAGCCCTTTATGAATCGCCGATCCTGGTTGCGCTCAACATTGGCCGCCGGTTCCTTGCAGCTTGCGGCAGCAATTGAAACCTCGAGCGGGAAATCCCGCCTCCGCTCCGCTATCTGCGCTTACTCGTTTCGCAACGAGCTGGCGAAGAAAACCATGACTTACGAGGACCTCGTCCGGCTCGCTGTGGACCTGAATGTCGACGGGCTCGACCTCACCGTCTACTGGTTCCCGTCGACCAGCGACGAGTTCCTGCTGCCGCTGCGGCGGCTGGCCTACCGCTCCGGCGTCGAGATCTACTCGATCTCGATCCGCACGGACCTGTGCCGGCCGACTCCGGAGCTGCGCCGGAAAGAAACGGACGAGCTGCGAGGCTGGGTGGACGTGGCCAACAAGCTGGGCGCCAGCCACATTCGAGTCTTCGGAGGTACCGTCCCTAAAGATTCCACCGAGGACCAGGCCGCCCAATGGGTCGGGGAAATCCTCAAGCGTGCCGCCGAATACTCCGGCAGCCGCGGCGTCATTCTGGGCCTCGAGAATCACGGAGGCATCACGTCCCGCGCCGGCCGGATCGTCGAGATTGTCCGCAAAGTCGATTCCCCCTGGGTCGGCATCAACCTGGACACTGGCAACTTTCGCGAAGATGCCTACACCCAGATTCAGCTTTGCGTCCCATACGCCGTCAATGTGCAGGTGAAGGAGAAAATCCGCGTGGAGAACTCGACGCAGGATTCTGACTGGCCGCGCATCGTGGCTATGCTGCGCCGCGCCGGCTATAAGGGTTACCTCGCGCTCGAGTACGAAGAGAAAGAGCCTGCTCCGGCCGCCGTGCCGCGCTTGATGACGAAGTTGCGCCAGGTGATCGGCCAGCCGGGTTAGCAGGCCGGCGGCCGGTTCCGGCCGTCGGCCCTTGCGTCCAAACGAATCAAGAGACTCCCCGCGCTCGGAGACCGCGGGGCAGTGAGCAGGAGCGGGCAGGGCGCCCGCTCGATGCTCTTTGGATCTGCGTTGTCTTGATTGTCAACGGGAGCGCTGCCAGGTTCCATATGTCAACAGACATAGAACCAGCTAGCCGGCTGGTACCGCACGGTGGCGCAGGTCCATCGGGAACTGCATTGAAACCCCGCCGGTAGCTGCCACGTCCACTCGGTTGTTATACTGAAGCCAAGGTCTTTCTTGTCATAGACTTCATGCGGAAATACAGCGTTTGTCTCCTTTTGGCGGCGGCAATGTGCCCGGCGGCGGATTTCTTCTCGGGCATGGCCGCCCGTGCGCTGATCGGGCAGCGCAATTTCACTGCGCAGACTCCTGGCGCCAGCGACACCCTCATGGGGGCAGTCAGCGGGTTGGCGTATGCCAACGGGATGCTGATCGCTGTTGACGACAATCGCGTATCCGCCAGCCCTCAGAACAACCGGGTTCTCATTTACTTCAACGTCCACAGTTTTCTGCCGACGCCCACCCAGGAAATCCCGGTCTCTGACCAGCGGTGTCCCGTCTGTGTCGGCCAAGCCAATGTGGTGATTGGACAGCCGGACTTTGCCAAGAGTGACATCGGCCTGAGTGAACGATCTTTGAACCACCCCACGGGCGTCGCCACCGATGGCCGCATTCTCGTGATCGCCGACACGGACAACAACCGTGTTCTCATCTGGCGCTCGATCCCCACGGTGAATCACCAACCCGCCGATGTGGTGCTGGGGCAGCCCGATTTCAAAACGAACCTGTCCAATGAAGGCAGACGGCAGCCTTCCAATCGCAGCCTCAGCGGACCGCAGGCCGCCTGGATTCAGGGCAGCCGTCTGTACGTAGCCGACACAATCAATAACCGCGTGCTCATCTGGCGCAACATTCCCACGCAGAATTTCGCTCCTGCTGACGTCGTGCTGGGGCAGCCCGATTTCACCAGCTTCGTTCCGCCGGACTTGCGCGTCCAGTCGTTCGAGCCAAAAGCCAGCACCTTGTTTCAGCCTGTGTCGGTCACCTCAGATGGCCGCCGCTTATATGTGACGGACCTCGGCTACAATCGCGCGCTTATCTGGAACAGCATTCCGGACAGCAATGCTGCTCCGGCGGATGTCGTTGTCGGGCAGCCCGACATGACGAGCGGAGAATCGAACGGCACCAAGAAGATCTGTCAGGATGAGCACACCACGAACGACAAAGGCGAGGATATTGCCCCGCAGGTTTGCAGAGCCAGCCTGAGCTTCCCTCGCTATGCGCTCTCGGACGGCACAAAGCTGTTTATCGCCGATGGCGGCAATGACCGGGTGCTTGTCTACAACCAGATTCCAACGCAGAACGGCCAGAGCGCCGACTCGATTATCGGCCAGATTGCCGGCCATCTGAACCAGGTTTCCGACGGCGCCAACCCGCTGGGCCGCGGCAGCTCGGATTCGGTCGCCACGCCCATGGGCCTGGCCTGGGATGGCACCAATCTGTTCGTCAGCGACCCGTTCCGCCGCCGCGTTCTGGTGTTTGCGCCAGGCGAGACTTATGTGCCGTATACGGGCGTGCGTAATCTTTTCAGCCGGGCGGTCTACGCCGTCGGCACGATTGCGTTCTCCGGCACGGCAAAACAGGACGACGAGGTCACCGTGACCATCGGGGACAAGGACAAGGGCGGGCGTGAGTACAAGTACAAGATCGCCAAGGATGACACCTTTGCCAAGCTGATCGTCGCTCTGGCCGCTAAGATCAACGAGGGCGCGGGGGATCCGGACGTGTTCGCTTCCGCGAACCCGGACTTCCTGGTGCTTGTGCTGACGGCGCGCAGGGCAGGGGAAGAGGGCAACGACATTCCCTTTTCCACCAGCACCTCAACGTCAGCCCAAATCCAGTTGCAGACCAGCGGCGCCAATCTGGCCGGCGGCCAGGACGCGGCCAAGATCGCACCTGGAACTCTGGTGACGATCCTCGGCCAGAATCTCGCCAATTCAACTGCATCCGCTCCGGAAAACGCCGATCCGCTGCCGCGGGAACTGGCCGGAGTGCAAGTCTACTTCGATGGCATCCGGGCGCCCCTGCTCTATGTTTCGCCCGACGAGATCCGGGCGCAGGTTCCCTGGGAAGTCAATGACGCCAACAGCATCAATGCCTATGTGCGCATCATGCGCCCAAACGGCACAGTGCAAGCGACAGCCGCCGTGGCTGTGCCCATCATAAGCCAGAATCCGGGCATCCTGGCAGAGCCGGGCACGGATCCCCGCCCGGGCATGGTGTACCACTTCAGCAGCTCCGCCACCGGCACCATCTCCGTGGACGGCACGGCCAAGGAAGGGGACCGCGCGACGGTGATCCTGGAAGACCGCCAATACACCTACACCGTCAAAGCCAACGACACGCTGACGGAAATCCGCGATGGCCTGATCAGCCTCATCAACGAGAATCCGGATGAAAAGGTGGTGGCTTTTCCCGCCGGAGTCTTCACACGCATCCGTCTTCGAGCGAAGGTCCAGGGACCGGCGGGCAACGGCATCACGATCGCCGCCAATGTCAACAATGACGCGCAGGTCATTCTCACCGCCACCAACTCCGAATTATGCTGCGCCAATACCGCCGGCGCACGGGTGACCGAAGAGAACCCCGCTTTGCCGGGCCAGACGATCATTATCTATGGGACGGGCCTCGGCCTGGTGAATCCGGACGACGCCAAGTATGCCCTGGCCACCGGCTTCCGGTACAAGGGTCCCGAGCTCAACCGGCCCGACGAGTTCGTTTCCTCGCTCGCCGGCGGCAAGACGGCGAATGTTCTCTACTCCGGCATGGCGCAAAACATGGTCGGAGTCTACGAGGTGCATCTCGAGCTGAACAGCGATCTGCCCACCAATCCGCAAACGCAGGTGACCATCGCCCAGGATATCTACGTCAGCAACATCGTGACGATCCCGATCCGGAACCCCAAAGAGGAGTCGCCCCCGAAGACAGAAGAGCGACCCGCGCGCCGCCGCTGAAACGCTCGCCTCGCCGGCCCGCCGGGTCCAGCGGCCGCGACCTGACGCGCTCGACATCGCCTCGAGACAAGCCTGGGCCACGACGCCATGCGACACATCATCCTCGGCACAGCCGGCCACATCGATCACGGCAAGACAGCGCTGGTGCGCGCGCTCACCGGCATCGACACCGACCGGCTCGAAGAAGAAAAGCGGCGTGGCATTTCCATCGACCTCGGATTCGCGCACTTGCAGTTGACGCCCGAGATCCAGTGCGGGTTCGTGGATGTGCCGGGACACGAGCGGTTCGTCAAGAACATGCTGGCGGGCGTAGGCGGAATCGACCTGGCGCTGCTGGTGATCGCGGCCGATGAATCCATCAAGCCGCAAACAAGGGAGCATTTCGACATCTGCCGCCTGCTGGGGATTTCGCTCGGGATCGTGGTGGTGACGAAGGCCGATCTGGTCGAGCCGGATCTGGTCGAGCTGGTGAAGCTCGAGACGGAGGAGTTCGTCGCCGGCTCCTTTCTGGAGGGCGCGCCGGTGGTGGCGGTGAGCTCGGTAACCGGCCAAGGCCTCGAGGAACTCAGAAAGGAAATCGCGCGGATCGCCACCCAGGTTCCCTTGCGCGACGCCACCCGGCACTTCCGGCTGCCGGTGGACCGCGCCTTCTCGATGAAAGGCTTCGGCGCGGTGGTCACCGGAACGCTGCTTTCCGGAAGCGTACGAGTGGATCAGGAAGTGGAGGTCTACCCGCTCGGCAGGCGCGTCCGCATCCGCGGGGTGCAGGTGCATGGAAAGCCGGTCGACAAGGCGGTGGCCGGCCAGCGCACCGCGCTGAATCTGGGCGGCATTGAGCACAGCGGACTCGCCCGGGGGATGGCGCTCGCTGAGCCCGGGCGGTTCCGCACAACGACGCTGGCCGACTGCGCCCTCGATCTGCTGGCGTCCGCCAGGCCGCTCAAGAATCGCGCACCGGTGCATTTTCACTCGGGCGCCGCCGGGATCGAAGCGGAAGTGCGGCTGATCGCGGGCACGACGATCGAGCCAGGGACGCGCTGCTATGTGCGCCTGATCCTGCGCGAGCCGGCGTTGCTGCTGCCGGGCGACCGCTTCATCCTGCGCATGTTCTCCCCGGTGGTGACGATTGCGGGCGGCGTGGTTCTGGATTCAGCGCCGCCGCGCCGCACGAAAGCCTCGAATGAGCGGTTGCGTGTGCTGGAGTCAGCAAGCGCCTCCGAGCGCGTTAAGCTGATGGTGCGCGAGGCCAGACATGGCCTTGCTCTGAACGACCTCGTCGCGCGCACCGGATGGATGCCTCCCGAGGCCGCCCGGGCGATGCGCGAGGCGGCCGTCTTCCTCGAAGAACAGCAGTGGGCCCTGGACCGCGACTGGTTCGCGAACGCCCAGGAACGGATCAAGGCGGCGCTGGCGGCGTTTCACAAGCTGAACCCGCTGGCGCCAGGGATGATGAAGGAGGATCTGCGCAGCCGTGAGCTGGCGGGAGCGCCCGCGTTCCTGCTGGACGCGCTGCTGAAGAGGGTCGAGGGCGTTGTGGCGAGCGGCGAATCCATTCGCCTGGCGTCGCACACGGTGGCGCTGAAAACGGATGAGGAGGCCGCGCTCAGGAAGATCGAATCGGCCTTCGAGCAGGCGGGACTGGCTGTGCCCGCGGCCCAGGAGGTGCTGAAGTCCTGCGGCGTAGACAGCGTAAGGGCGCGCTCGCTGCTTCAGATTCTGCTGCGTGACAAGCGGCTGATCAAAGTGGCCGAGGATCTGCTGTTTCATCCTTCTGCCCTGGATGGTTTGCGGGCTATGCTGACGGGCAGGAAAGGGTCGCGGTTCAGCGTGCCGGAGTTCAAGGACTGGGCGGGGATCTCGCGCAAGTACGCGATCCCGCTGCTCGAATACTTCGATCGCGAGCGAGTGACCCGGAGAGAAGGCGATTTCCGGGTGATATTGTGAAGGAGTTATGCGAAGACGGAGGTTATTGCAGACCATTCTTGCCGCGCCGGCGATGCCGGCGGCGGCGCAATCCACGAGCAGCCCGGCGCAGCCTGCGGAAGCCGAGACTCCAAAGCTGGCCGAGACAGCGCCGGATGCAGTGGCCGGCGTCGTGCGGCGTTTCTTCACGGCGGAGCAGTGGGCGGCGTTCGAGAAACTCGCTGAGCTGATTGTTCCCAAATTCGGGGACCGGCCAGGCGCTGCCGAAGCCGAAGCCGCCGGATTCCTGGACTTCCTGATCGGCGTGTCCGCCCCGGAGCGGCAGGCGCTCTATCGCGAAGGACTCGACCGGCTGAACGCCGATGCCCGCAAGCGCTACGGCAGACCGTTCGCTCAAGTTTCACCGGCGGAGGCGAAGCCGGTGCTGAAACCCGTCACCGAGGCGTGGACATATCATCCTCCCCAGGATGCACTGGCCCGGTTTCTGCGCGAGGCGAAAGAAGACTTGATGCAGGCGACCGTGAATTCGCGCCAGTATCGAGAGGCGGTTTCCGGCCGGCGCCGCTCGGCAGCGGGTCTGGGCGCCTATTGGCTGCCGCTCGATTGAGGATGCGACCATGGCGGCGAACTACGATGTGCTGATCATCGGATCGGGCGCGGCCGGCGGCATGGCGGCGTGGGTGCTGGCGCGCGCGGGCGCCAGGTGTCTGATGCTGGATGCGGGCCCGCTGATGGACTACGACAAGCAACGCGTCATGAAAGCTGTGTGCGATCTGCCATACCGCGGTTTCGGGCGGCCGGGCAGATTTCCGCACATCACGCAGGCGTCGGAATTCGATGCGAATCTGTGGGCGGACGAGAAGCAGAATCCATACACCTACGAACCGCAGGATCCCTACTACTGGGTGCGCATCCGGGCGGTGGGCGGCAGAACGCTGCGTTGGGGCCGCGCTTCGTGGCGGCTGAGCGATTACGAATTCAAGTGCGGAGATCACGACGGATTCGGAGACAACTGGCCGCTTTCCTATGCCGATGTGGCGCCCTATTACGACCGTGTCGAGCCGATGTTCCATGTGACCGGCAGAAATGAAGGTCTGCCACAGTTGCCCGACGGCAAGCTCATCCCGGACAACTCACGTGACCCTCAGAGCGTGCAACGCTTCATCGACGCGTGCACCAGGAAAGGCATCCCGACGACGAAATCGAGGCGCGCCATGGGGACGCTGGCCAGCTCAGCGAATCTGCTGCTGCCGCAGGCGCTCGACAGCGGCAATCTGACGCTGACGCCGAACGCGGTGGTGCGTGAGATCACCGTCGATCCGGGAACCGGCCTGGCGGATGGGGCGCTGTTCGTGGACCGGCGGTCCAGGCGCGAATATCACGCCAGGGCGAGCATCGTCGTGCTGGGGGCGTCGACGCTGGAGAGCACGCGGATTCTGCTGAATTCGAAATCGCGGCTGCATCCGAACGGGCTTGGCAATTCGAGCGGCGTGCTGGGCCATTACCTGTTTGATCAATTCTACGTGAAGAACGTGGTGGTGGCGGTGGTGCCGGAAGCGCGCGGAGGCAAGGGCAGCCGCGGCCTGATGGGCGGCGGCGGGTACATTCCGCGGTTCCGCAATCTGAAAAGCAAGGAGAAGAACTTCCTGCGGGGATACGCCTGCGATTTCGGAGGCGGGTTCACCCCGGCGGCGAAGTATTTTCCGCTGTATGGCGGCGAGCTGCTGCGGGAGTTGGAAGATGTCGCCGACGCCGGTTTTTCGCTGACCACGATGGGCGAGTCGCTGCCGCGCTTCGAGCATCAGGTGCGCATCCATCCTGATCTGAAGGACGAATGGGGCATGCCGGCTCTGCACATCACCCAGAAATACACCGATAACGAATACAAAATGGCGAAGGACTCGATGGAGACGGCCGCGCAGTTGTGCCAGGACGCGCGGTTCCAGGTGATCGCAACACATGCGCAGATGGCGCCGCCGGGCGAGAGCATCCACGAATTAGGCACGTGCCGCATGGGGTCGAATCCGAAGACCAGCGTGCTGAACCGCTGGAATCAGAGCCACGACGTGAAGAACCTGTTTGTGGTGGATGGCGGCAGCTTCGTCTCCGGCGGCGTGCAGAATCCGACGCTGACCATTCTGGCGTTGTCGATGCGGGCCGGCGAGTACATCGTCGCCCGGAGGCGGGCGGGCGAGCTGTGAAGAGTGGCAGAACAGCCTTCAAGGCCGTGATTCCGGCAATTCCAGGGTGACTTCGAGGCCGGGGCTGGCGTTGCGCGCCGAGATGGCGCCGCGGTGCAATTCGACGGCGCGTTTGGCGATCGAGAGCCCCAGGCCGGCGCCGGCGGCGGCCTGCCCTTCCACGCGATAGAAAGCGTCAAACAAGAAGGGCAGCGATTGTTCCGGAACGCCCGGCCCGGAGTCGCGGATGGTGATGCGACCGCCCGGCTGGATGCGCACCTCGACGGCGGTGTCCCTGGGAGCATGCCGGACGGCGTTGCGGAGGACGTTCTCGACCGCCCGGCGCAGCAGCTCGGCGTCCGCGTTCACCGCGCAGTTTTCCGGACCCTCGACGCGGATCGAGCAGCCACTGGCCCGCGCTTCGACGCCACACGCATCGGCGAGCTCCCTGGCGAGCGCCAGCAGGTTCACCGGTTCGCGCTTGAGCGATACCGGATTCATTTCCGCGCGTGTGACCTGGAGCAGGCTGCTGACCAATGTGTTCAGCCGGTCCGCCTGCTGCTGGATGATGTCGAGCTCGCGCTTCGGAGCGCCGCTCGAGCGGGCCAGCTCGACGGCGACGCTGAGCCGCGTGAGCGGAGAGCGGATCTCGTGCGAGACATCGGTGAGCAGCCGCTGCTGCGATTGGACGAGATTCTCGATACGTTCCGCCATCTGGTTGAAGGACGCGGCCAGCCGGCCCAACTCGTCTTTGCGCTCGACGGAAACGCGCGTGCGAAGGTCTCCTTTGCCGAGCCGGTCGGCTGCCTCCTGGAGCCGGCGCAGCGGATTCGTCAGATACCGCGCCAGCAGGTAGCACAGCAGAACGGCGGAGCCGGCCACCCAAAACTGATGCGGGAGCACCAGCGGGAAGCTGCTCAGGCGTCGCGGCAGGTAGAGCAGAAACACCACACGCCCGTTGCCAGTGAGCCTCCCGGTGATGAGGCGTCCCTGGTGCGAGGCCAGCAGGTAGCGGCTGCGATGCAGCTTCTCAACAACGGCGGACAGATCCCTGCCGTCCACCAGGTCGCGTCCGTTCGCATCGGTGAGGTGTCCTTCCATCACGGCCGTCTCGCGGAGCCTCTCGAGATACTCCGCCAGCTCCGCTTTGCCGCCGGATTCGTAGCTGCGCCACGCCTCTTCGGCATAGAACCGCACCGCGCGCCCCGGCCACGGCCCATCACGCAGCACCTTGGGTGTCGCCAGGAACGTGACCACCACCGCGCCCACGCCGGTGATCATTGCCGTCGCCACCAGCCACAGCAGAATCTTCGAGAACAGCGACCTCATTCGGCGGCCTCCTCTTCGCTGCGGCAAAACTGATAGCCGACGCCACGAATGGTGCGGATGAGCGTGCGGCCGGATTCGAGTTTCCTGCGCAGGTGGCTGATGTGGACATCGATGGCGCGGTCAAACGGCGTCGCTTTTCGCTCGTAGAGCGCTTCCATCAGACCGTCGCGGGAAAGGACGCGGCCGGCGGACTGCATCAAAGCGTGCAGAATCGCGAATTCGAGGGTTGTCAGGTCGATGCGGCGGCCGTCGCAGGCGACCTCGCGGGACGCGCAATCGAGGCGCACGCCGTTGATCTCGAGGCGTTCCGCGCGGGCCTCCGGCCGCGGCTCGAGGCGTCGCAGAATCGCTCGCAGGCGGGCCGTCAGCTCGCGCGGGTTGAACGGCTTGGGCAGATAGTCATCGGCCCCGAGCTCGAGGCCCACAATGCGGTCCACGTCTTCCCCGTGGGCGGTCAGCATGAGGACCGGGAGGCGGCTCGTCCCGCGCAGCATGCGAAGCACGCCAAAGCCGTCCAGCCTGGGCAGCCCGACGTCAAGGATGGCGATGTCCGAATTTCCCGAGAGGGCGGCGTCGAGACCGGCCGAGCCATCGTGAACGGATTCAACCTCGAAACCTTCGCGGCGCAAGTACTCTTCGAGCAGGCGGCAGAGTTCCACGTCGTCGTCGATGAGCAACACTCGCACGGCCTCAGCGTACCATGGGGCTGCGATCCGGTTCGTAAAGATTCGTAAAGACGAATTTGCAAAGATTTACACCGGCGCAATACCGCCTTAAGTTCTGCTGCTTAGTCTCAAGACAGGAGGATTCAGTTCCATGAAATTCACAGCAATTTGTTTGGCGGCGGCGGCGACGGCGGGGATGCTATGGGCGCAGGCCGGCCCAGGGCGTTTCGGCCGGAACGGCCGTGGTGAGCGCGGGCTCCAGTTCCTGTCGGACTATCTGGATCTGACGGCGCAGCAGAAAGAGCAGGCGAAGGCGCTGTTTGAATCGGTGCGGACGGCCAATGAGCCCTACGCGGCCGAGCTCAGGCAGACGTTCGAGCAGGCGCGGTCAGCGGTGAGAGCCGGCAAGTCCGAAGCCGAGCTGCAACAGATCGCCGGCAGCATCGGACCGGTGGTGTCGCAAATGGCGGCCAATCATCTGAAGAACATGGCGAAGTTCTACAACTCGCTGAGCCAGCCCCAGAAGGATAAGCTGGAGCGGTTGCATCAGGGCGTGAGGTCGCACATCGAGCAGCGCTTCCGCGGCCAGGTGGAATAGGAGCCGGACCAGGCGCGGCGCCTGCATAATTGAAGATGGAATGATTCGCGGAGAACGGACCATCAGGCATTTGCTGGCGCTGCCGCCTGGAACGAAGGCGACGGCGCACGGCTGGATCAAGACGCGCCGGGACAGCAAGGGCGTCCACTTCATTCAGATCAATGACGGCTCCTCGTTTCCGGACCTGCAAATCGTCTTAGAGGCGGGCAAAACCGTCGAGGAGACGCTGGCGAAGGCGACCACGGGGGCGGCGGTTCGCGTGTCGGGCGAGATGGTGGAATCGCCGGGCAAAGGGCAGGCGGTCGAGCTGCGGGCCGAAACGCTCGAGGTGATCGGCGCGTCGCCTCCGGAGACCTATCCGCTCCAGAAGAAGCGGCACAATCTGGAAACGCTGCGCGAGTTCGGTCACTTCCGCCCGCGTAGTAACACCTTCGGCGCCGTCTTCCGCGTCCGGAACGCGCTGGCGTACGCCATCCACAAATTCTTCCAGGAGCGTGGATTCCTGTATGTGCATGCGCCGATCCTGACGACATCGGATGCCGAGGGCGCCGGCGCCATGTTCCAGGTGACGACGCTGGACGTCGCCAATCCGCCGCGTTCGCCGGAGAACGGCGGCCGGATCGATTACACCAAGGATTTTTTCTCGAAGCCGGCTTATCTTACCGTGAGCGGGCAGCTCGAGGCGGAGATCTTCGCGCTGGCGTTCACCAACGTGTATACATTCGGCCCGACGTTCCGCGCGGAGAATTCGAACACGCCGCGTCACCTGGCCGAGTTCTGGATGATCGAGCCGGAGATGGCGTTTTGCGATCTCGAGGGCAACCAGCAGTTGGCGGAGGAATTTCTCAAGTATCTGATCAGCTACGTGATGGAACATTGCCGGCCGGATCTGGAGTTCTTTAACCAGCGCTATGAGCCAAGCCTGCTGGCGACGCTCGAGAACGTCGCCGGAAGCGAATTCGCCCGCCTGCCGTACACCCAGGCGGTCGAAATCCTCGAGAAGTCGGGCCGGCAATGGGAATTTCCGGTGAGCTGGGGCTCGGACTTGCAGAGCGAGCATGAGCGCTACCTGACGGAAGAGATTTTCAAGCGGCCAGTGATCGTCACCGACTATCCCGCGCGGATCAAGGCGTTTTACATGCGATCCAACGACGATGGCAAGACGGTGCGGGCAATGGACGTGCTGGCGCCGGGGATCGGGGAGATCATCGGCGGGAGCCAGAGGGAAGAGCGGCTGGACGTGCTGCTCGAGAAGCTGCGCGAGCACCGCCTGCCGGAGGAGAACTACTGGTGGTACCTCGACCTGCGGCGCTTTGGCGGCGTGCCGCACTCCGGCTTCGGGCTGGGCTTCGAGCGCATGATGATGTATGTAACCGGGATGAAGAATATCCGGGACGTGATTCCGTTCCCACGGACGCCGGGGCACGCCGAGTTTTGAAGTTCCAGTACGTACCATCTACCCGGTCTAATAGAGAACGGCCCGTGCTTTCCCGCACACTGGTAACAACAACGCACCCAGCATGCGTGCAGCAACCAGTGTCGCTTTTGAGGACCGCGAGCCGCGCGAGCATCGTTTGGAGCAGATCGTCATGCGTGCGGCGCAGCTTTTTGAAGCTCCAGCGGCGGCCCTGTTTGTTGCCCAGGATGCCGGGCTCCGCTCGCGATGCGGGTTCGCCTTGCCCGAGGTGGACGCCAGCGAGTTGCAGGCGATGGCGGAAAGACTGTGGCGCGTCAAGGGACGTGATCATTACCAGTGTGTGGCGGATGTGCGTGAGGATTGGCGTTTCACGGGACCGCCGGGACAGCTTCTGTCCTGTGTGGCATCGCCGGTTTCCGGAAGCGGCAGAACAACAGGAATCCTGCTGGCCGCCCGCGCCCAGCCTTACACTCCGCTGCCGGCGCAGGCTCAGCAGTTGAATGAGCTGGCCAGGCAAGCCGGTCTGGAGCTGGAGTCGGAGCGCGAGACCGAGCGCCTGGAAGTGCAGGAACAACTCCTGGAAAAAACTTTGGAGCTGGCAAAATACGGAGAAGACTTGCGGCAGTTGCACCGCCTGAGCACGACCCACTACGAGTCGCTCGACCAGCTTCTGGCCGACTATCTGGAGGCAGGCAGAGCGATCTTCGGGATGACCAGTGGAGCGGTGACACAGTTGCGGGGCCGCTACGCCGGCCTCCGCGCGGCGCTTGCGGGCGAGCCTGCACCGTCCGGCGGCATGGTGTTCGAGACGGACCGCGACTTCTCGGGCGTTGTGGTGAAAGAGCAGAGAACCGTGCTCTGTGAGTCGGTCAGCGCCGATCCATTGTTTGACGGCAGGAAGTACTACACCTCGTGGGGTCCGTCGTCCTACATTGGAGCGCCGATCCTGGTGGATGGCGAGCCGTTCGGCGTGCTCAGCTTCGCCTCTCCCCACCAGAGGCGGATTCCGTACACCTCACACGAAGCGGAAGTGATCGAGCTGATGGCGAAGGGCATCGGGCGATCGATCCAGGAAGAGCGGATGCGCGAGGCCAGACGGCGATCCGAGGTGTCGGACAGGGATCGCGGCCGGATTCTGGAGATGGTGGCAAAAGACCAGCCGCTGGATGCGATTCTGGAGCAGATCGCGTTGCTGGTGGAGCGGCAGGCGCCGGATTTGACGGCCTCGATCAGCCTGGAGCGGAATGGGACGCTCAGTTGTGTGGCGGCGCCGTCGATGCCGCGGGATTTCCGCCCCAAGATGCAGGAGGCGGCCATCGTGTATGTCGAGGGCTGCTGCCTTTCAGCGGCGGCTCGCCGGCAGACGGAGATCTTCCAGACAGCGTCTCCGAAATGCGGCCCCGAGGGGAAGCGGAGCGGCCTGCATGAGTACTGCTGGCTCGCGGGCGGCGCGAGCCCGATTCTCTCCGGCGCCGGCGAGCTGCTGGGATTGCTGGTCGTGTATACCAGGCTGGCCATCGAGCCGCGGCGGCTGGACCGGGAATTGATCGAGCGGGCGGCGCAACTGGCGGCGATCGCCATCGAGCGCCGGCGGCTGACGGACACACTCGCCTATCAGGCGCGTCACGACGTGCTCACCGGGCTGCCAAACCGGGACGCGCTGGTGCGGGCGCTCGATGAGTGGAACACAACAGCGATCCCGGAACATCGAATGGCCGCGGTCTTTGTCGACCTGGACCGCTTCAAGCAGATCAACGACCATCTCGGGCACGCCGCCGGCGATGCCGTGTTGCGGGCAACCGCGGCCCGTCTTCGGGCATGGCTGAAGGAAGGAGAGCAGTGCGCGCGAATCGGCGGGGACGAATTCGTGGCGGTATTGCGTCCGGTGACAGACGCCAGGCAAGTCCGCGGGCGGGCGCAGGCGCTGCTGGACTCATTGCGCGCCCCGATCGACTGGGATGGGAGAGTGCTGTACGTCACGGCGAGCATCGGCATCAGTCTGGATCCGCTCAACGGCCGCTCGGAAACGCTGCTCGCCAACGCCGATATGGCGATGTACCAGGTGAAGAGAAGCGGCAAGAACGATCTGGCCTGCTTCGCGCCGGAACTTGAGAGACGGCACGCCTCGCGGCTCGAGATCGAGCACGCGTTGAGGCAGGCGCCCGAGAGGGGTGAACTGGAGCTTTCCTTCCAGCCCATTCGCAATATTCAGGAGAGCCGCCAGCCGCTGGCGGGATTCGAGGTGCTGCTGACATGGCAGCACCCCACGCTGGGCCGCGTGCCGCCGTCGCGATTCATTCCCATCGCCGAGGAGTGCGGGATGATCGCTTCCATCGGCGCCTGGGTGCTCAGAGACGCATGCCGGTGGGCGGCCGCCTGGAGTCAGGGACAGGAAGGCGTGCGCATCTCCGTGAATGTATCTCCAAAGCAGTTTGCACGTCCTGATGTTGTGGACACAGTGGCAGCCGCCCTGGCCGAAAGCGGGCTGCCGCCGTGCCTGCTCGAGCTGGAGCTGACCGAAAGCGCCATCATGGAGAACGTCGCCGCCGCCCGGCAGAAGCTGGAGCGGCTGCGCGAGATGGGAGTGCGTCTGTCGCTGGACGATTTCGGCACGGGGTACTCTTCGCTGAGCTACCTGCGCTGGATTCCGGTCCAGGCGCTGAAGATCGCCCCCTCTTTCGTCGCGGAAATGAACGAGTCCTCCGAAGCACGGACGCTGGTGAAGACCATTCTCGAGCTGGCGCGCAATATCGGGCTCGAGGTGACCGCGGAAGGCGTCGAGAATGCACGGCAGTTGGAGTTGTTGCGCGATCTGGGCTGCCACAAGGCGCAGGGACACTGGATCGGCGGCCCGCTGCGGCCGGATAAGCTCGAGGAGTGGCTGCGGCGTGAAACTCTCCAGGCCAGCGTCCTTTGAATATACGGGAAGTCTGCGCCACAATCGACCTATGGCAATCCATCGCAGAACTGCAATCACAACCGCGGCGGCCGGCATGGCTCTTGCGGCCCAGGACCGTATCCGGGGTGCGATCATCGGAGCGGGCGGCCGCGGCCGCTACCTGACCGGAGAATTCAAGGAAATCGGCGTCGAGATGGCGGCCGTTTGCGACGTGTATGAGCCGAATCTGCAAGCCGGACTCAGAGTGGCTTCCAGCGGAGCGAAACCCTACGGCAACTACCGGCGTCTGCTCGACGACAAGTCGCTCGGCATCGTGGTGATTGCGACGCCGGACCACTGGCACGCCCAGATGACGATCGACGCCGTCCAGGCCGGCAAAGACGTGTACGTCGAAAAGCCGCTGGCGCACACCATCGAGGATGGCTTTCGCATGATCGAAGCGGTGCGTCGCACCAGGCGCGTGGTGCAAGTGGGAACGCAGCGGCGCAGCTTCGATCTGTTCCTCGAGGGCAAGAAGATCATGGACTCCGGCGTGCTCGGCAAAGTGCGGCTGGTGAACAGTTGGTGGTACAACCACACGGCGGCGTTTCGCAAGGCCAGCTTGCAGGGCAAGCTCGATTGGACCGAGTGGCTCGGCAACACGGAGAAGCGCGACCTCTCGCCGGAGCGGTTCTTCAACTGGTATTGGTTCTGGGATTATTCAGGCGGCTTGCTGGTGGGCCAGGCGGCCCACGTCATGGACGCCATCCACTGGTTCATGAACTCGACGCATCCGGTGGCGGTGACGGCGAGCGCAGTCCGGCCGAATATCGCCGGCGCGGAGGTTCCGGAGACGTGCACGATGTCGGTCGAGTACCCGGAAGGCTACCTGGCGGTGTTTACACTCGGCTATCAGGCGATGCGTTATGCGGCCATCAACGATCAGATGAAGCAGTTTCACGGGAGCAGGGCGCGGCTGGACATGGGGCGTGAATCGTACGCTCTGTTCCGCGAAAACCCGAAGGCTGTGGATTTGAAGCCGGAATCCGAGGTGCGGCGGCCGGACGCTTTCAATGGCGCGGCGCGGGCCCACATCCGAAATTTCCTCGAATGCGTCAGGACGCGCCAGGATCCGAACGCGACCATCGAGATGGGTCAGTCGACCAACATTGTGCTGTGCATGGCCATGGAGTCGCTGAAGACGGGACGGCGGATTCAGTGGAATCAGCAGGCGCGGCGGATGGAGCGTGTTTAGCGCCGCAAGTAAGGCATCCACACTTGCATGGCGGCCGGGCCGCGGTTCGAGAAGGTGTAGTAGGGCACAAGAACGAGGTCCACGGGCTTGCCAGGTTTCGACGGCGCCACGGCCAGACTCTGGTATAGCGGAATTTGCGCGTAGGGCGTCGGCGGCGCGGCGCCGCGATGCTTCAGCACGACGACTCCGCCAAGCAGATGTTGGCGGAATTCGGCGGTGAAATCCTTCGCGGGCTCCGAAGAAAGAACCAGCGCGCTTTCCAGCACGGACACGCCCGAAGGCTGATCCGTCTGCTCGAGTGTATAGATGAGCGGTCCGCGCCGGACGGCGACGCGGCCGCTATTCTCCTTGACCAGCGGATGCGCCACCAGGAGCTGCACATCCATTGGAAGCGAAAGGCGCACATGGTCGCCGGGCCGCCAGTTCCGCCGCACGGCGAAGTACTCGCCGGGCTTGACGGCTCCCAGGCTCTTGCCGTTCACGCTAAGCTGCGCCCCGGCAGCCCATCCCGGGATGCGCAGCAAGAGCGTGAATTCTTTCGTCCCCGACGGGTTCACGGCGATGTCGATTCCGCCTTCCCAGGGATAGCGCGTCGATTGCGTCATGCCGATTGGCGAGCCATCGGCGAGCTTCCCGTTGAGCGTGCTGTTCTCGTAGAGATGCACGTACAGCCCTTCCTGCGAAGTCGAGTAGAGATATCCGGGCAGCGAGGCGAGAATGCGCTCGAGGTTCGGCGGACAGCAGGTGGTGCTATACCACGGATTGCGGATTCTCTCCTTCGCATCGCCGCGTAGCTCGAGCGGATTGCGGTAGCAGTACAGTGTGCCGTCGAGCGACATGCCGGAGTTGATCGAGTTGTAGAGCGCCGTTTCGATGACGTCGGCGTACTTGGCATCGCCGGTGGCGGCGAGCATGCGCCAGTTCCACATCATGTTGGCGATGGCGGCGCAGCTTTCCGTGTAAGCCCTGGCGTTGGGCAATTCGTAGGCCTCGCCGAACGCTTCCCCCTCGGCTCGCGAGCCAATGCCGCCGGTGACGTACATCTTGTGCCGCACCAGATCGTCCCAGAGCAGGTCGAGCGTGCGCTTGTAAGCGGGGTCGCCGGTTTCCAGCAGGTAATCGGCGGCGCCGGCAGCCGCATAGCCGGCGCGGACGGCGTGCCCTTCCAGAATGGTGCGCTCGATGAAGGGCTTGCCGCTGAACATGTAGGTAAGCTGCGCGGGCGTGAGCTTCAGCTTTTCACCGTCACCGCGCAGGATATAGGCGGCCAGATCAAGATAGCGCTTATCGGCTGCGGTACGGTACAGCTCGATGAGCGCCATCTCGATGTTGGGATGGCCGGCGAGCAGAGGGCGCTTGTCCGGTCCGAAGTCGCTGAGCAGGTATTCGACGAAGCGGATGCCGCCATCCAGCAGGCGGCGGTTGCCAGTGGCTCGATAGTAGGCGATCGCCGCTTCGAGCAGATGGCCGAGGCAGTACAATTCATGGCCGCGGTGCATTTCCGTAAAGCGCTTCGAGCGGAGGTCGTCCTGATAGTACGTGTTGAGGTAGCCGGAAGGCTCCTGTGCGGCCAGGATGTCTTCCGTCAGGCGTTCGAAGGCGGCTCTGAGCGCCGGATGGTCTTCGGACTGCAAGACGAAGCCGACCGCTTCCATCCACTTGTAGATGTCGGAGTCCGTGTAGAGCGGCCCGCGGCGGGCGGCGCTCTTCCGCCCGCTGAGGCGGCGGAAATTATCCATCACGCCGTGCTCTTCGAGCAGCTCGAGCATGGTGGGGATGCTTCGCTCGACGTTGATCCTGCGTCGCTCGGCCCAGAAGCCGCTGGTGATCCGGACCGCGGAGAGAGGGACATTCTTCAAGCGGGCGTGCGGTGATTTCTCGAGGCTCAAGATGACGGGTTCGGCGGAAGCGGTGGTGGTGAGCAGCAGAAAAAGTAGAAATTGCATGGCAGACCAGTCCGAATATACTAGGGAGACTCATGCTGCGCAATGTTCAGTTTCTCGCCGTTGTGGGCGACTGTGGGCGACAGGGCCGATTGCACTGGACGCCGCACTGTGATAATCATTTCCCGGAGACACCCATGCACCGGAAACCCCTGCTCATTGGCGCGATGATGCTGCCAATCTTTTCCTGCTCCAGCGGGCCGACGCCGCCGAGACCTGGAACGCCGGCCTTCTATTGGCAGGCGGCCAAAGAGAACGTTGGCAATAGCGACTACGGCAAGGCGAGCGACCAGTTGGAGAAGATCCTGAACTCGCAAAACGACTTTACCGCCAAGGCGCGGCCATTTCGGCTGGTGCTGCTCGCCGGCATTGCCCAGGCGTACATCGACATCGCCGAAACCTTCGAGCAAGGGGCGCAGGCGAACAAGACAAACGCGACGCCGTTCCACAAATACGTCGGCAGCTTCCGCTCGATAGCGTCGCGATACTCGATACAGTTCGCTGAAGACTTCGACAAGTTTACGAAGGCGCAGACGGGGTCGGAAGTGCCGCTTGAATTCAGAGTGCCGGCTGGAACGGTGGCGCCGGTGGCCATGCTCGACAAAGTATCGACGGGCTTTCTGCCCGGACCGCCGGACGTGGAAAAGGCGCAGAACGACGCACTCAGGCGCAGCGTCCTGCTGGCGGTTTGCAGTGCCGCCGGCGCGTCCAACGATACAGCCAAGGCCACCGATGTGCTGAAGAGTGAGTCGGCGAAGGTGTCCAAAGATGTATTCATGCAGGCGATGGCGCAGACGCTCCATGCCCAGGCGGCGCTGTTTGGCAAGAAGAAACTGGGACGGCCGGATCACTACAAGCATTTCCTGACGCAGGCGCTCGAGACGCTGAAAGGGCTTCCGGAGAACAAAGAGTCCAAGGCGCTGAGGAAGAAGGTGGAGGCGGGTTTGAAGGATTTGAAGGGGATCTGAGACGCCCGCCGTGTTACACTAAGGCGTCACCGCGCGAGGGCCCGTAGCTCAGTTGGTTAGAGCGCTACCTTGACACGGTAGAGGTCACAGATTCGAGTTCTGTCGGGCCCACCACTGAACTCAAAGACTTACGGCCACCTTCCGGTGGGAGATCCAGCCAAACTGAAAAGAGTAAGCGAGCCGCCGAGATAGAGCGGGACTGGCAGCACTTCGTGCAGATCGAACTGACGCTCGACGGGCTGGATCAAGCCAAGGACGCCGCTGCGCTCCATGGGCAGGGTGGTCGGTCTCGTCGCCATAGATAGCGATCGCATTTTGTCTAGCGTTGGCCGGCGGCAAAGCGCAACGCCGACTCGGCGACCTTCGCATCGTAGAGAGCGGTCACTTCGCCCGCCGCCGCCTGCGCAAAGTCAGCCTGCGCCGCATTCAATTCGACCGCACTGCCAAGCCGTTCCTTGTATCTCTCTGACGCGAGGCGCAACGCCTGCCGAGCCGACTCGATCTGGACCTTCCGCACTGCGACCAACTCGAGTGCAGTCTCGACACGCAGCCATGCTGAGCGGACCTCGAACTCGACTTGCTGCCTCAGCTCTTCCTGCCGGCTCTCGAGAACGCGCACCGCAGCTTTCGCCTCCTGAATCTGTCCCTCCAGCCTTCCGCCGGTGAACAGCGGCAGTCCCAAACCGAGGCCGGTCGCCATCAACTGCTCAGCCTTGACATCGGTGAATCTTGCGTAACCGCCGGCGAAGGCCAAAGAGAACTGCGGCTTGCGTTGGCTCCTCGCCAGCCGCACCTTCTCCGCCAGCGCCTCCCGCTCGGCTGCGAGCGATCGTAACTCGGGGCGGAGCCGGAATGCCTCCTTAACCAGCGACTCGAGCGGCTCAGGCCTGGCAACGCCAAGATCACCTTCGTCGGGAACATAATCTGTATCCTGTGCGCCGCCCAATGAACGCCCAAACCTGGCTGCGGCCACCTGAACGCCGTTGCCGGCCTCCACCAGCCGGAGTTGGACGCCAGCCAAAGCCGTGCGAGCCAGCTCAACATCGACGCGAGAGCGCATTTGCGCATCGTAATACGCCTGCGCCTGCCGGACGATCGTCTCATGGCTTCGCACGATGGATTCTGCCACGGACCGAAGCCGGCGCGCGCCGAGCAGTTCATAGTAACCCCGTTCGGTCTCGGCCAGGACTTCCGCTTCACGGGTCCGGAGTTCGGCTTCGATCACCTCTCGTCGCTGCCGCTCCAACGCCAGGCGGTGCTCTCGGCGGCCAAAGTCGAGTCCAGTGAACTGCACGTTGAAGGAGCCGGCAAGATTGCGGAAGAACGGGGAATTCGCGAGACCCATGGGGTTGATCAAGTTCATAGCCCCTGACAGACCGGCCTTGGCTATGCCGCTGAAGCCGAGTTGAGGAAAGTATTCGGCTCGGGCCTGGCGAATCCTGGCATCGGCCTCCACCAGCCTGCGGCGGGCAGTCTCGATGGAGGGATTGTGCTGAAGCGCCATCTCGCGGGCTTTGGCGGGCGTGATCGGAGTCTCCGCGCGGGCTGCCATGCTCATTATGGCGAGAGTGAGCAGACGCGCCTTCATTTCTCCACCTTGACTGCCGTGCCGTCAGTAAGCGTCCCAGCCGCCTGGAGAATCACTTCCTCATCGCCGGAAAGCCCAGCCACAACCTGCACCCATTCCGCGGATTCAAGACCGGTCTTGACGGATACTCGTTTTGCGAGCCCGCGCTCGACGCAGTAGACGACCCGCTGGGTCCCCTCGGAGCGCAGTGCGGCGACCGGCACCGTGATCGCACCGGAAGTAGCGCCAACCGCCAGCGATACCTTGGCGGTGGACCCGGGACGAAGCCGCTCCCGCGGATTTGCCAACTCGATTTCGGCGCGCATGGTGCGGCTCGCGGCACTTAGAGCGCCTGCCACGCGTGTGATCCGGGAAGGCGTCGCCTCGACATCTGCGCTCTCCGCGCGGACCGTCGCCGCTGATCCCGCATGCACGCGAGAGGCGGCGGATTCGGGCACGTCGAAAACCACACGCAGCCGATCGATGCGAGCCATCGTGACAATCGGCGCCGACTGCGTCCGCGATGCGGAAGCGGTTTGAATCAGATCGCCGGGATCGACGAACCGCTCGGTGACCACCCCGTCGATGGGCGCCTCGAGGCGGGCGTACCGGATCACCGCCTCGAGTGTCGAAATCTCCGCTTGGGCCGCTCGGACGGCGGCTTCCGACACTTTGACCTGAGTCTCGGAGGCCCTCCACTTGCCGTCCGCGACTCCGAGGGCAGCGCGTGCCTGATCGACATCCTGCTCCGGAAGTATGTCAGCGTCTCGATCATGAACCGCTTTCAGGCGCTTGAAACTGATCGCAGCGAATTCGGCCTCCGCTCGCATCTGATCGACTACAGCACGAGATTGCTCGACAGCGGCCTGAGCCTTGAGCAGCGAGGCCCGCTTCGCTTCGATCTCGGCTTCCATCTCGGGTGTCTCAAGAACCGCGATCATCTGACCGCGCCTGACGTGGTCGCCGATGTCGACGGCAATAGATTTCAGGTACCCGGAGACCCGAGCGTAGATGGTGACCTGTTCGTAGGGTGCAAGCGTGGCTGTCAGGTCGAGGTGGTCCACCAGTTCGCGCCGTTGGGGCTTGGCCGTGGACACCGTCACCACGGCGGCGGCTCGTTCCGCGGCAGGCGCTTGCCCTTTTACCCCTCTCGAGCAGGCGCTGGTCAGGCCCACGCTTACGAATAACAGCCATAACGAAAGAGTCTTCACTTCTTTAACTCCAGGTAGAGGAGCGGCACCGCGATCAAGGTCAGCAGGGTTGACGACGCCAGACCGCCGATAACGGCGCGTGCCAGTGGAGCAGCCGGGTCGCCGGCGTTCAGCGCGGCCGGCAGCAAGGCGATCAAAGCCGCGCCCGCAGTCATCAGAATCGGACGGAGACGCGTTCCCGCAGCCTCGACAACGGCGTCGCGAGGCGGCATGCCGGCGTCGCGCAGACGATTGGCAAATTCCACCAGCAACGTGCTGTTGGATTGTGCGATTCCAACCATGAAGATCGTTCCCATGAACGATTGAATATTGAGCGTCGTCCCTGTGACGAAGAGAATCCAGAGCACGCCGGCGAGCCCCAGCGGAACGGCCAGCATGACGATCAGCGGATCGAGGAAGCTGCGGAACAACGGCGTCATGACGAAGTAAATCAGCACGACCGCCAAAACGAAGCCAAACGCCAGCCCCTGGAACGACTCCCTCATGGATGCGACCTCACCCCGCATCCGCACGAAATAGCCTTCCGGCCATTTCTTCACCGCGAGCCGCTCTTCGATTTCGGCGGAGACGGAGCCAACGTCGCGGCCGTCGACGCCGGCGTATAGGTCAATCACCCGCGTGATGTTGTGATGGTTTACTTCCGTGGGAGCCGAGGTCCGGCTGATCGAGGCGAAATTGCGCAACAACACGGGCCGGGCGCCATCGGCTTCCGGGGCCCGAGGCGCCGCCCGATGCAGGTTTCGAAAAGCGGCGCCGGTGCGCTGCTGCGCCAGGCCGGTAATCGGGATGTCGAACAGGGTATCGAGCGAGCGGATATCCTCTTCCCGATATTGAACGCCGACAAAGTAGTGATTCCCGTTCCGCTCGTCGATCCAGAAAGCGGGGTTGAAGTTGACGCTGGAGTTTAGTCCGGTGACGATGTTCTTCACGGTTTCAACGGCGTTGACTCCCAGCAGGCCGGCCTTGGTCCGATCGATATCGAGCGAAAGTTGGGGATAATCGAGGCGCTGATGAACTCGCACGTCCACGAGGCCGCGAATGCCGCGAATTTCATCGGCGATCTTGCTCGCGGTTTCGCGGGCAATTCCGAGCTGGTTCCCCTCCACCTGAATGTTGATGGGACTCGGGAGGCCCATCGTAGTCGCCGAGCGGATCAGGCCTCCGGTCTCGAAAGAGAACTCGACAAACGGGAACTTCTCACCAAGAAGCTTGCGCAGCCGCCGTACATACTCGAGTGTGGGCACGCGGTGATCTTCGGCGAGCTGAACCATGAGGTAGGAGTCCATCGGGCCGGCATTGGGCGTGTAGGCGGCGGGCCAATCGTAGAGGACTCCGGTGTTGGAGATGAGCATTAGCAAGTCGGATTCCGTGATCGCTTGGCGAATCACCCGCTCCACATTTGTTACGTGAGACTCGGTTCGTTCGATTCGGGTCCCGGAAGGAGCACGCATAAGGATGCTGAACTGTCCGGAGTCGACCTGCGGAAACAACTCCCTGCCGATCAGTGGAAAGAGAAGGCCCGATCCGCCCACCACCACGACGATCGCAAGCAGGACAGCGAGCTTGCGATCGAGTGCCCGGCGCAGGGTGCTCACATAACCGCCTTTGAACCGCTCGTAGACTCGGTCAAACAGACGGGGTCTGGCATTGCGGGCTCTATGGCGAAGGAAGCGGGAGCAATAGGCGGGTACAACAGTCACGGCGACAATGTAGGAGACGATCATCGCGAAGGTGACGCTCAGCGCGAGCGGCGTAAACAGGAATCTGCCGATTCCGCTCAAGAAAACCACCGGGGCGAAAACCACGATCGTGGCGATGGTGGCCACCAGGATCGGCATCCGAACCTCTTCGGCGGCTTCCAGGGTCGCTACCTCCGGCGGCTTACCCATCGCAAGGTGCCGGTGCGTATTTTCGAGTACGACGATGGAGTCATCCACCAGGCGGCCTACCGCCAGCGCCAGGCCGCCCAGCGTCATCACATTGAGGCTGTTGTCGGTGAAATAAAGGCCAATCACGGCCGCGAGAATCGACAGAGGGATCGACAGCAGAATCGCAGCCGTCGACCGAAAACTCCCGATGAACACAAGGATCATGACTCCGGCAAGAAAGGCGCCGAGAATGACCTCGTTTCGGAGGCTCTGAATTGCCTTCCGCACATAAATGGACTGATCGAAGACGACATCGAGGTGGATGCCCTTGGGCAGACGCGTCAGGATGCCGGCAATCGCCGACTTGACCCCCTCGACCACGCCAATCGTATTGGCGCCTGGCTGCCGGTAGATTGGGATGTAGACCTGTCGCTTGCCATTGACGTGGACAATGTTGGTTTGGATCTGATGTGAGTCCTCGACCTTGGCAACGTCGCGGATGAAGACCGGCGCGCCTCGCTCGTCAATCTTCACGGGAAAGCCGTTCATCTCGGCAACGTGCGGGACCATTCCGTTGGCATTCACCTGATAGTCGAAATCGCCGATCTTGGCGTTGCCGGTTGGGATCAACGTGTTGAACAACTGAAGCGTCTGCACCACGTCCATTGGAGAAAGCCGGCGGCTTTCCAAACGGTCGCGGTCGACGTACGCCAGGATGCGTCTGATCCTGCCGCCATACACGGCGGGTGCGATCACGCCCGAGATTCCCTGGAGCCGGTTCCGCAGGTCGAAGTAGGCGACATCATAGAGCCGCGTTTCGTCGAACATCGGACTGCTCACGCTCAGCAGAGCCAGCGGCAGCGTCGCAGTGGGATCGAATGGCATCACCATCGGCGGGATGGTGCCTGGCGGCAGATAGTAGAGGTCGGAAATCGCCAGCGAGGATACCTGCGACATCGCCGTATTGGGATCGATGTCCGGCCTGAAGTAGTCCCGAACGACGCTCACTCCAATCATGGAACGCGACTCCTGGCGGGCGACGCCATTCGCCTGCCCGGTCCACCGCTCCAGTCTCGTCGTGATGTCCCTCTCCATGACCTCCGCCGGCATTCCGGGATAAAGCGTCAGGATCTGTACGGCCGGTGTCTTGAAGGTGGGGAGGATGTCGGTTGGGATTCGACTCATGGCGACGCCGCCGAGCAGAATCACGGTGAGTGCGCCGATCACCACAGCGTACGGGTTTTTGAGCGAGCCTCGGACCATCTCCCATTTCCTCAGTAGCCGGCGGATTCGATTCGCGCTGTCGAGGCGAGTTGCAGCAATTCGCTTTCGCGCAGGTCTGACACAAGAACGTTCAGGACGCCACGCTGCTCGAAGGCTGCCAGTGCGAAGCCCCGATAGGACATCCGCCATAGGGGTGCGCCATCGATCACGGACCGCTCCAGGCCGCTGAGGCGCACATCCCTTGCGTTTAGCTGGAACAACGACACGGGCCGGTTGTCCTTCCGATAAAAGACAAGCGCAGCCTTGTGCTCCTTGAGGAAGCAGAGCCGTGCGCCGAGCAACTCGGACGTTCCGAGCAACGGCACGCGGACTCCGAAATCCGTCTTGTCACGGAACCAGGATTCGAGCTGTCTCGGATCGCCCGATGCAAGTTGGGACTCACCGCTCAGATACTTCGCGTGATCTTCGCAGATCGCGCGGAAAAACGCCTGCGAAGTGGCGCGGCTTACGAGCCAGCCGGCCAGCACTGCCAGCACGACCGCTGCTGCCGCCATCGCCTGCACCACCCGGCTGGACAACAGGGCTGGTCGAGACGCCGCAACGATTGCACCAATTTTCAGCCGCAAGCGATCCGGGGCCTTCTCCGTGGGAAAACCTGCCTGTAGTTCACGTGACCAGTCCGCGCGGGCGTCAATCGTTTTCCGGCAGGCCTCGCACGAACGCAGATGCGCCATGGCCTCGGCGTGTTCCACGGTAACCTCGCATTTGGCCGGGGTCGGATAAAGGAGTTTCCTGACGCGCTCGCAGTTCATAGTACACCTCCCTCGCGCGGAACCTTCGCTCGATAAGCACCCAACTGCTCCCGCAGCTCGCGGTGCGCCCGTGCCAGCCGCGACGCGGCCGTGCCAGGCGGGATCTTCAGAATCCCGGCCGCCTCGGAAATCGTGAACTCTTCTATGTCGATCAACAGCACCACGGCGCGGAGTGGAGGAGCAAGCCTGGCCAGCGCCTTACGTACGTCGTGCATGGCGGTGGCGACCGGAGAAACGGTGAAGTCGGAGTCGCCGGCATCGAGGTCGACTTCCCGCCAAAGCTTCTGTCTGCGCAAGTAATCCCGAATGGAGTTGAGAAGCACTTTGAAAATCCATGCCCGGATGTTCCGGCGCTCGCGAAGCATCCGGGCGGATTGGACTACCTTTCGGGAGGCTTCTTGTACCAGGTCTTCTGCCGCCTGGGCGTTCCCGGTCATTCGGACGGAGGTCGAATACAGCGAATCGAGGATGGCCACCAGCACCTCCGCCACGTGCTGGCGTTCGACCGCGTTCTCCGGCGATGATCGAAAAGGAACGATCTTCACAGTCCGCCCTTCCGTTATTACAACGCGCGAGCCGGCCGGATTTATCTTGAGCGACTGCCACCTGCTTCCCCCGCTTGAGGCTAGGGGACCCGCTCGCCCACAATCTGCGTGTCCGGGCGGAACGCCAGCCAGGCGAAGGCGAAGTAGGTGCCGTGGGGGATCGGCGTCAATCGCTTGCCGGTGAGAGTGCCCTCTGTCGCCACGCCAAGAACGTTCCAGACACTGCCGGTCTCTTTGTCAACGATCTTGCCGTCTTTGTGGCGAAAGCTCAGGCGCCGCCCCTCGAGCTCGGAAGTGAAAACACCGGCCGCCCCAACGTCCCGCGATCTGGCGATGTCACGCTGATCCAGTGCCGTCACCGTGCCCTCTTCAAAGAAAACCACGTAACGAGTGTCCCTGATCTTGTCCTCGACAACCCGACGCGAGCGAAGAGCTGAGAATGGATATGCTTTGGTTGTCTTACCGACCTCGACAGTGACAAGCCGTTCCATGGGGCGCAGCCCAGTCCGGCGCCGCGAGGGTGCCGGAAAGAGCGGCCTGTCCCCGAACTCGTATCCAGCATACGGATTTTGTCCGTAGGCCCGATTATGGCCGGTGTCGCGGCTCAAGACCTTGCCGGCCGGCGAGCTCTTTGCGAACGTTGCAAACGCGACAACCTGGCTCGGAAGGATCTCGATCTTCCGGCCGGTCATGCTTCCGACGATCGCTTCGCCTGTGAGCTGTTGCCACAGAGAGTCGGTCTGGCGGTCGTACATGACCATGTCGCTGTGGCGCAGCATGCCGGAAACACCAAAATCGTGGACTTCCCCCTCGATTCGGCGGTCGAAGACGATGGCACTGTTGCAGAGAGGGCAGTAGCTCACCAGAATTGGAATGTCGCCAATTCGGTCATTCACCAGCTCGTGCCAGATCAGAATCTGAAGCGGGTACGCACGCGACTCGCCGCTGAGATTGACCGCGAGCACCGGCTCCTTGGGATTCAGCCAGGCCGAGGCCTGATGAACAGCTACGAATTTCGGATCATCGATCGCGGGGATTCCATCTTTGGGCGGACCGCCGCTTCGGAATTCCGCGAGGTCGATCGACTTCTTTGAGAGGTCTGTCTTCCATTTGCCCGGCGACAGTTGCGCCTGCAAGGCAACGGTGACGAACAGTGTGCAAGCCAATAGCCGGACCATCGAGGCTGCCCTCCCCCAGTGTATTCGCCTGATCCGGGGTGAAGGTTATCGTTCCGGCGAGGACGTCCTTGGACATTGCGAGAACGACTGACTTTCAGGTGCGGACCCCGGCGACCAGTGCCGCCGCGGCCCCGACCAGCAGCAGCACTCCGAGCGGCGCGCTCACCTGGCGTCCCCACGTGAAATTCTTCTCGACGGCCATCACCACGCCCAATACCAGCATCCCGCCAAGGCTCCCGGCGCCCACTACGAACATCAATAGCATCAGCGACCAGCAGCAGCCTACGCAGAACAGTCCGTGGGCAGCCCCGAGCCGCAGTGCCTGCAGAGATTCGTTACCCCCCTGCCAGCGGGCGATCAGGAACGAGAGAGGCGACCGGCATTTCTCCAGGCACGCGTACTTTAGCGAAGAGAATTGGTACAGCCCCGCGATGGTCAGGATCGCGGCGGCGCCGATCCAGGGTGCGGCGGCGGGCCAGGCGATCCTGACGGCGCCTGCTTGTAGCAGCCAGTTCAGCGCCTGCAAACCTGCTCCGACCAGCGCCCACACGACGAGGTAGCCGAAGATCACCACGGCCAGCAACCACGCCACCGTGCCCCGCCCGTGGATCATGCGCTGGAACAGCACCAGCAGCGGAACGCTGGTAGGCAGCATCATCGCGACCGTCATCAGCGTCCAGCCGGTGATGAAGATCAGGCCGAACCGCAGGGGATCGGCCGCAGCCATCCCCGCATGGGCGGAGCCGTGCAACAGCGCGTGTCCCTGCGGCGAGCGGCCCCACAGCCACAATGACCACCAGGCAAGCACAACGAGGGCGCCAAGAACGGCCGTGAGAACGGCGTCAGGCCACGAAGCGGAACGAACCCTGGATGGCATTGTTGTTCTTGAGGTCGATGTCGCGGAGCCCGTACTTGCTTCCCTGCCTCCGAAAGTGCGAAGCCTTGCTGACGTAGGCCGGCGAACCCGGGATGGTGGAAAAAATGCTCTCGTTCAGAGTGGTCACGTTGCCGGAGGGGCTCCTATATCCACCGCGATTACCTCGCCGACGAGCTTGGCCATGTCGGCGAGGGGACCTCCCAGTTTCCCGGTCCAGGCGTTGAGGATCGCCTCCTGCTGTTGCGGGCTCGCCTTATCGTCCATGAAGACAACGATCCGCCAGTTGCCTTGCAGGATGTTGCCCGGGATGTGAGCCACCAGGCCAAGGCTCAGGCCGGAGACATCGGTTCCATCGATTTTCCCTTTGTCGATGTGGTACGCCAGCACCCCATCGCAGGTTCCGTTATCCGCGTCCTCACCGCGCTCGCTTGGAGCGGCGAAATAAAACTTTTTTTGCTTCAGGGGCTTGACTCTGGAGTCGCCTCCAGAGTGTATTCTATGCATGGGAACAAAAAGACAGGTGAGCGCGGCGGTAAAGATCGGTCAGGTCGCCCGGGAGACCGGCCTGAGCATCGACACGATACGGTTCTACGAAAAAGAAGGGTTGTTGAGACGCTCGGCGCGGACCGAGGGGGGCTTTCGCCTGTTCGGCCCACGCGAGATTCAAGCCTTACGGTTCATTCGCAAATGCCAGGAGCTGGGCTTTTCGCTGGATGAGATTCGGGAGCTGCTGATCCTGCGAGGTGAAGACGTTCCTGCGTGCTCCCACGTCAAGGAACTGCTGGAGCAGAAGTTGGCCCGCGTGGTGAAAAAGATCGAAGAGCTGCAGACGCTGGAGCACGGCTTAAGAGTCGCTTTGCGCAAATGCGACCGGGGTTTGAAGACAAGCGGCATGTCCCATGAAGGCTGCTGCCCCGTCCTTGAGGAGATCAGCCGGGCAACGGGAGGTTAGGAGAGTTCATACGATGAAAATCGAAATTCTATATTTTGACGGGTGCCCCAACCACAAACCAGCCGTCGAACGAGTACGGGACGTGCTGAAGGAAGAGGGCATCTCGGCCCAGGTTTCCGAAGTGAATGTCCCCGACGATGCGACCGCTCAGGCGCTGGGCTTTATGGGGTCGCCGAGTATCCGCGTCAACGGCCTTGATGTGGAACCGGCCGCCCGTTCAGCGCGGGAATACGGAATGATGTGCAGGACGTACATAGTGGGCGGCCGGAGAGAGGGTTTGCCATCAGGCGAAATGATTCGCCAGGCGCTCCGCGAGGCTCAGCCAGCGGGGGCCGGACAGAAATCGACGCGCGCCCCGCTGCTGATGGCGGGCTCCGTTGCCGCCGCGATTGTCGCCAGCTTCTGCTGCATTCTTCCCATCGTTTTCGCGCTGACGGGATTCTCTATTCTCGGCGCATCGGCGTTGTTTGCGGCCTGGAGACCGTACCTGCTGGCTCTGACGTTTGGACTGCTGGGGGTGGGGTTCTATTTCGCTTATCGGCCCAGAGTGGCGGACTGCGCGCCCGGCTCCGCCTGTGCCATGCCGTCCACGCGGCGATCCGGCCGGCTGGCGCTGTGGCTGGTCACGGCCGCAGTCATTCTGTTTGCCGCTTTTCCGTACTACTCGGGCGCGGTGGCGGACTTTCTGCTTTCCGGCGGTTCCCTCGGAGCTGCGGGACGCACGGTCCAGGCATCCGCCGTCGCGCACGCGACGTTTGTGGTCGAGGGTGTGGACTGTGCGGCTTGCGCAACCGCGGTCGAGAACAAATTGAAGGCAGTGGCGGGCGTTCGGAAGGCTGCGGTTTCGTTCGAGCACAAGAAAGCCGAGATCGACTACGACCCTCATTCAGCAACACCCGCACAGATGGAAAAGGCCATTGAGGAGGCGGGATATCGCGTCCGAAAGACTTAGAAAAGGAGAGACAAAATGAAGCTCATCGCAGTAATTGCCGGAATGGCATTGGCGTGCGGCCTTGCGGTCGCCAAGGATGCCACCGCCGAGATTAAGGTCAAGGGAATGACGTGCGGATCGTGCGTCGCGACGGTGAAGAAGGCGTTGACCGCAACCAAGGGTGTGAAAGATGCGGACGTGAGCCTGGAGAAAGGAACCGCTACCGTGGTCTACGAAGACAGCCAGGTAACGGAAAAGCAGCTTGCGGATGCCATCAAGAAGACCGGGTTCGAAGCCCAGCCAGGCAAGACCGGCAAGTGATGCGGGTCTCCGCATGCTGAAGGAGGCATGCGTGCTATGAAGAACCAAACGATTCGTGTGCTTCGTAGCGGCCGGCGGGGGCTCGTTCTGGGCCTGCTGGCCGTCTCACTCGCGGCTCAGGAGCAGACGACAAAGCCCCCGATCGACACGTCTCAATTCACGGCCTCCGAGAGAGCGCTTTTGGAATACCTGCGTCTGGACTGGGCCAAGCAGTACCGGACGACCGGCCTCGGTGTGGCAGCCAAGGTCACACATACGAAGCTGTCCGACGGGTCACGACTCCGGCTGGCAAGGTTCTTGGAAGCCCACCGCGCAGGGTTCACGGCGCCAGCACGACATGGCGTCACGACGATCGCGCTCACTGCGGAGGAGAAGTTGATCGCCCGGGCCATCCTCTTCCACGAGATTCAACACCAGGGCGTTGCGAAGCTGGAAGACATCGGCCGGCAGGTGGGTATCTCGCCTCGTTCACTCCAGCAGCCGCTTCGCTTCCTCGAAGACTTCGGCGCCATCGCAGTCGAAAGTGATGGAAAAGAGAGCGGCTACAGGGTGGCGTCTCGCTACTCGCGACGCCCCACCTATCGTATTGATTTCTTCTCACACCAGGTGGAGGTGAACGGTCGCGACAAGTTCGAAGTCGCTTGAGCGGTGGATTTTCTGCTGTTGGTCAACAGCACACACTCCACCGACACGTTGAAGATCGAGGACTCGTGCGCCCACTGCACTCAGCGTATATCGCTGAGAATCGAACGGGGCCGCCTGAAGAGCGCCAATCCATCCGAGCCGATCGTCTTTCAGGGCGGCGGTTGAGGCATCAACAATCTCTTCAGTTCGAAAGAGCACTTGAAAGAATGGCTGGCCCGCTACCCTCAATTCCAGGGGCGCAAAGCGATGCCAGTGGGTGAGTTTTTGAAGCGAGATCAGAAGTGATCAGTACTGGAGTGTAATGGCGAATTCGAAGGTTCATGTCAAACTGCGAATCGAGGGCATGACGTGCGATGGGTGCGCCCGTCATGTCGCCAAAGCCTTGCAAGGAGTGACCGGCGTGGAGCGGGCCGAGGTGGGAAGCTGGAAATCCGGCCAGGCTGTGGTCGTTGCAGGCTCCGACGTCGCTGCTGAGACGATAACGAAGGCGGTCGAGCAAGCCGGTTATCGCGCTGTCGTCCTCGAGCGGCGCTCGCTGGAAGGAACACGGCAGGCGCCGTCCGGCGGAGAGCAATTCGACTTGATGATTCTGGGAGGGGGATCCGCCGCATTTGCCGCCGCGATCAAAGCAGCCGAGCTTGGGGCGAAAGTGGGGATCGTCGAAAAGGGGACGATCGGCGGCACTTGCGTCAACATCGGCTGCGTACCCTCGAAGACCTTGATCAAGGCCGCGGAGCTCTGCTATCACTCCGCGTACCCGAAATTCGAAGGCTTGACCGCCTGTCCTCCGCCGTCGGACTGGCGGCGCGTCGTGCAGCAGAAAGATGAGCTGGTCGAGGCGTTGCGAGAAGACAAGTACGTTCACGTGGCCGGGCAATACCCCAACATCACGATTCTTCACGGCCAAGGTGTCCTCACTGGAGGGCGCGGTCTCGCCGTCAATGGCAGCGCCTATTCACCAGGAAAGATTCTGATCGCTACCGGCTCACTTCCCTGGGCGCCACCCATTCCGGGCTTGGAGGAAACGGGTTATCTCGACAGCACGGAAGCCTTGAGCCTATCCGAGTTGCCGGATTCAATGATGATCGTCGGCGGTGGCGCCATCGGCCTGGAGTTTGCACAACTGTTTGCCCGATTCGGCGTTCGGGTAATGGCTTTCGAATCCCAGCCACAACTAGCCGCCGCGGAAGAGCCAGAGATCGGAACAGCGATCACTCGATATCTCGAAGACGAAAAAGTGCGCGTGTGTACGAACGCAACCATCCAGAGGGTCGAGCGCAAAGACAGGAAGTACATGATCCATGCGTTGCTCGATGGAAAAGAGGAGCTCTGCGCGGCAAGCGAGCTGATGATCGCCACGGGCCGCCGGCCGAATACGGCTGGCCTTGGTCTCGAAGCAGCGGGCGTGGAAACCGGCTCCAAGGGGGAGGTTGTAGTAAACGAGCATCTCCAGAGTGCAAACCCGGACGTTTACGCAGCAGGTGACTGCATCGGTGATCCGATGTTCGTCTATGTGGCCGCATACGCTGGGGGGCTGGCGGCCGAAAATGCCCTCAACGGCGCCGGACGTGTTTACGATCTGTTTGCCTTGCCGCGAGTGACTTTCACAGACCCGCAAATCGCCAGCGTGCGTCTGACTGAGAAACAGGCCCGCGAACGAGGCCACAGGGTCAAAATCGCAGTACTCGACCTCAATAATGTGCCACGTGCGCTGGCCGCCCGCGACACCCGCGGTCTGATCAAGCTGATCGCGGAGGAAGATACCGGACGGCTTCTGGGAGCGCATGTATTGGCTGCTGATGCCGGCGACGTGATTCAGGAGGCCACCCTTGCGATTCGATTCGGGCTCACCATCCAGGACATTACGGAAACCTTCCACCCCTACCTGACCATGGTCGAAGGCCTGAAGCTGGCTGCCTTGACCTTCAAGAAAGACGTCGCCAAGCTCTCCTGCTGCGCGGCTTGAGCTCCTCTCGTAGAAGTGAGCCGCTAATTCGTCCCAAGAAAGTTCTGGCCGGACCGTCACTTTTTCATTCCGGCCGGCGAAAACCACGATAATGGAGGATCAGCCATGCTGCGTCGCAACGTGTACAACCCTCTTCTCGGACTTGCCCTGGGGGCGGCGGTGCCGGCCCGAGGCGAGGAAATCGACGTATTTGTTCTCGAGGTGCACGGCCCTTCCGGAAGGGCCGTTAGGAGGTCGAGGTGCGGAGTTCGTGGAGTGTGATCCTGGTTGCAGGGTTTTGGCTGACCGGTGGCGTCGCGGCACAAGACACGGAGCGGCCTCGCCTGCGGCCCGTCCCGGAACTCGACAAGAACCTGAAGACCGGACCGGCGGTCGGCAGTCCGATCCCCTCGTTCGAAGTGACCGACCAGCATGGCCGGAAACAGACTCTTGAATCCATCCGCGGCCCGAAGGGCGCTTTGTTGATGTTCGTGCGGTCGGCGGACTGGTGACCGTTCTGCAAGACCCAGCTCGTGGAGCTGGGAAAGAAGAAGTTGGAGCTTGCATCGAAAGGCATCGGCATTGCGGCCATCACCTACGACAAGCCTGAGCTGTTGGCGGAGTTTGCGGCACGAAAGGGCGTCAACTATCCGCTGCTCGGTGACTCGGATTCGAGAATGATTCGGGCCTTCGGCATCTTGAATGACAACTTCCCGCCGGACCATGAGTGGTACGGTGTCCCGTTCCCAGGGACCTACCTGGTCGACGAGCGAGGAGTCGTCGTTGCGAAGTATTTCGAAGAGGACCATCGCGAGCGTTTTACGACGTCCGGAGTGTTGGTCAAGGAGCTTGGTATTGGCCTGGATGGTCGATCCACGGAGGTGGAAACCGCGCATCTGAAGCTTCGGTATTATGCCAGCGACGAAACAGTTCGGCCCGGCAATCGAGTCACCCTGGTCATGGAACTTGGGTTGAAGGCCCGAATGCACGTCTACGCGCCCGGTGTCAAAGGCTACAAACCGATCGAATGGCGGATCAAGAACTCAACAGGGTGGCTGCTTCATGAGGTATCGCTCCCCAACTCGAAGATGCTCCACCTGCCTGCGATTGGGGAGACGGTTCCAGTCTATGAGGGCCGCTTCCGGATCACGCGCGACTTGACAGTGGGGCAAGCCGGCGAGGTCCGGCCGCTGCTTGCCCCTGATGGCACGTTGCAGATCGAAGATTCTTTCTATTACCAGGCCTGTGACGATCGAATCTGCTACTCGCCCCAGACCGTTCCGATCCGGTGGTTGTTCCGTTACGCCAATCACGACGGGCAGCGTTCCCCGGTTCCATTGCGGAAGGGCGCCAAATAGTGGACGAGAGAAGAAGACGCAGGCCGCCGGCGGGAACGATCTCGGGCCGCGCCGCTCTCTAGAGTACATTGACACCATGGCCGCGCGCCGGCGCCTTCCGCTTGTATTACTCGGAAATGCCCTGATGCGCATCGCCGGCGGAGCAACTGGAGTCCTGGTGGGTTTATACCTGGCGCACCTCGCCAATCGCGGCCTGGAATCCGGTGCGGCACTGGCGGGCAGTCTGGGGGCGATCGCCTTCGGCGCGGAACTCGTTGGGGCGATCCCGATGGGTCTGGTCTCCGACGCTCTCGCGCCGCGCAGCCTGATGACAGCCGGAGCGGTGCTGGGCGCCGCAGCGACACAGTTGTTCGGAATGACCGGCAGCACGAGCGTTTTCTTTCTCAGCCGTGGCGTCGAAGGTCTTGGAGCGGCGGCCAGCGCCCCTTCATTACTCGCCCACTTGACCGATACGACCGACGGCAACGCTCCGCTGCGAGCGCGGGTGATGAGTTATTTCGAACTGTCGCTGCTCGCGGGGCTCGCCCTCGGCGCAGTGTTCGCCGGCGAACTGTGGCGGAGAGTCGGACCGCGCGCCTTTTCCGCGGTCGCTGCCAGCTACCTGCTGGCAGCGGCGCTGCTCTATCTCGGCTCGGTGGGAAGCCGTGGTTACGGCGTTGAGAATGCACTGGCAGGCTTCCGAAGAGCGCTTCGCGAGCCTTCGTTGCGACGCCTGGCTCCGATCTGGCTGTGCGTCAACTCCATTGTGGGCTTATGGTTGGGCCCGCCGCTCTCCTTTCTCCTCACCGAGCGATCTTCGAGCGGACAGTTCCTGGCCGGTCTGTTCGCCGATGCACCGAACGAGGTCGGTTGGGTGATGTTGGGCTACTCGATCGTGTTTGGTACGGGCGTCACGGCGTGGAGCTTCGTCCTGCCCCGGATGGACGTGCTACGCGCGTTGCGATTTGCGCTCGTGGCCATGTTCGGCGCCTGTGTTGGTCTCTATCTGTTGAATCATTCCGGGCATTCGGGCCCGGGTTTTCGGTGGATCGTTGGAGCAGGCACGGCGGCATGCGTCATGGTCGAGAGTGGATTCACGCCGGCGGCGCTTTCTCTATTGGCCGGGGCCGTTGGAGCCCAGGCAGGCCGGGGAGCGGCAATGGGCATCTACTCGGTGCTGTTAAGCGTGGGCGCAATCATCGGTTCGCTTCTGGCAGGCTGGCTGGGCGCCTGCTATTCCGTAGATGGATTGATTCACGGCACCGTCGCAATGGCGGCCGTGGCGCTTGTGCTGGTCCGGAGGATGGGAAGTCGAAATGAATCCTGAATATGAGATGGCTATCATCGGGGCTGGCTCCGGCGGGCTGACCGCGGCAAGCTTCGCGGCGCGGCTCGGCGCGCGTGTCGCATTGGTCGAAAAGGCCCGAATAGGAGGCGATTGCACCTGGACTGGCTGCGTGCCGAGCAAGGCGCTTCTCAAGGCCGCCAAGGTGGCGCATGAAGTCAGGACAGCGGCACAGTACGGCATTCGTGGTCAAGCGCCGGAAGTCGCCATGCATCAGGTGCGCGAGTATGTGCGGACAGCCATCCAAAAGGTCTACCAGTTCGAAAGTCCCGAGGAGCTTCACAAACAGGGAATCGAGGTGATCCTCGGGCCGGCGCGATTCATAGATGAACACACGATCGCCGCCGGCGAACTCACGGTCAACGCAAAGTCGTTCTTGATTACGACCGGCGCACGCCCGGCGACGCCGGCGATCGATGGGATTGGCGGCGTTCCCTTTGTGACTTACGAGCAGATTTTCGATAATGATCGGCTGCCTGAGCGAATGATCGTCGTTGGTGGAGGACCTGTCGGCGCCGAGATCGCGCAGGCCTACCGGCGGCTGGGGTCGCAAGTCACCGTAGTCGCTCGGACGCTGTTGCCGAAGGAAGAGCCGGAAGCAAGGGCGTGCATTGAAGAGGTCTTCGAGCGCGAGGGCATCCAGATCGCGCGTGGCCGCGCCAGCTCAGCGAGGCGCGATGGGGAGGAGATCGTTGTGGCCACGGACGGCCGTGAGGTTCGCGGCGATCTCCTGCTGGTGGCCTCCGGCCGCAAGCCGAATGTCGGCGGGCTCGACCTGGAGAAAGCAGGCGTCTCTCACTCGGCAAAGGGAATTCCAGTCGACGACCAGTTGCGCACCAACGT
Source organism: Acidobacteriota bacterium (assembly GCA_016201205.1). Taxonomy (GTDB): domain Bacteria; phylum Acidobacteriota; class Terriglobia; order Bryobacterales; family Bryobacteraceae; genus CADEFT01. The sequence continues at coordinate 30,427 of JACQDF010000219.1, read as the reverse complement.
GAAGCACATTTATGCTGCCGGGGATGTTGTGGGAGGGCATCAGTTCACCCACTTCGCAGGATGGCAGGCGTTCCAGGCGGTGCGGAATGCGCTGCTTCCGGGACATGCCTCCGGCTTCACGGATGTGGTTCCCTGGGTGACATTTACGGACCCGGAGGTCGCTCACGTGGGACTCACCGAGGAGGCGGCCCGCGCGAAGTTCGGCGACCGCGTGAAAGTCTGTCGTTGGGAGATGAGCCACACCGACCGCGCGATCTGCGAGAATGACGCCGCGGGGTTCATCAAGCTGGTGGCCAAGGACGACGGAACGGTGACTGGGGCGACAATCGTGGCTGCGCGCGCCGGAGAGGCCATTACAGAGTTGATTCTGGCGATCCGGCACAACTGGAAGGTTACGGATCTCGCCGGTGCGATTCACGCCTATCCGACCTACTCGACGGCAGTACAGCAAATGGCTGCCGACATGGCCATCGAGAACCTGCTCTCCGGACCTTCCGGCCGGATTTTGCTGGGGTTGTCCAAAATCATCCGTTAAACGGGACGATCAGCGTATCGGAAACCGGACGGGGAAGCAGATCGAGCGCGGCGAGCATGATGGTGCGCTGGAGTTCAGGGTTGTGAGCTTCGCCCAACGGATATCCCAACGGGCGATCCACTGATAGAACCCGCGGTGGCTCCACGCGCCGGGTGACCTCCAGCAGGAGGGAAATCGATACCGTCGCAATGCCGGCTTTCTCAATAATGCTCTGCAGCAACCCGGCTGCCTGGTGGCAGAAGGGTCAAACTGGGACGAGCAGCACCGCATCGACAGCGTCCGCTTTGAGCTTACGTGCGATCTCGGGACCGTTCTCCGAGATCAGGCGTGCGGGTGCAACGATCGATCCCATGATGCTGTAGTGGCGGGGTGCGGCTTCTCCGACCTTGCCGCCGCCGGCTAGTTCCCGCAGACGATCCAGCGGGAACGCAAGGTTCCGATCCGCTTCAATGCCGGAGTGGTCGAAGGCGTCGCTGCTTTGGCCGATCCGCAAGGTCTCGATCGGAGTCTCGAATGGAATTTCGCGGAACGAGCAATCGTCGTGCCGGAACGACTGGTCGAATGGTGTCTGGCTGGGGAGAAAGAAACCCGCGGTCGTCACGAGCGCAACGCGCGCGGCCGAAAGAGGCTTGGCGAGCTGCGTGCCGGGCCGCCAGTTGACGCGCTGATAGGGATAGGCACGCACGAACGCGCGGTACTTGAACGGGAGATCTGAGATCTGCGCCATCGAAGATCCTTAGCTCCGCTGTCCGACGATGAGCACGTAGCCCAGCGTTTTTGCACGAACGGCGTCCGCGGCCGCGCGCGCCATCGACTTGGCCTGGGCCAAGTCAACGCCTTCCAGTTGCACACTTTTCAACTTCATCATCAGCTCGGCGCCAAGGAGCTTTCCCTGAATGCTTCGCACCATTTCCGCAAGCGCTTCGTTGTGCGGTTCAACGCGCACTCCGCCTATCCCGGCTATCGCAAGATATTCGGCGTATTCCTCGACTGGCCTTGCATCGGCGATACAGGCAACCCAGGCCAGCAAGCTGTCGAGTTCCTGAGGTAGTGAACCGGAGCGGGTCAGATCGCTCAGGCCCACTCGCCCCCCAGGCTTGAGCACACGGAAGAATTGCCCGGCGGCCGCTTGCTTGTTCGGAAAAGTGCAGAAGGCACATTCGCAGATCACGGCGTCGAAGCTGGCGTCGGGCAGGTCGAGTTGCTCGGCGTCGCCCTGTTGGAAAGTTGCCAGGCGCTCCACTTCGGCGACCCGCGCCCGCTCGTTGGCCTCCGCGATATTCCCGTCACCGAAGTCGATACCAACGACTTCGCATCCAAAGTGCAGTGCAAGGAAGATCGCACTCTCGCCTTTGCCACTGGCGACGTCGAGCACGCGGCGGCCCGGTCCCAGCTCCAGCAACTCTCCCAAGCGCCCGGTAAGCCGCAAGCCGCCCGGGTGAAATGAATCTCCGAGCAGCATGCGGGCGAACTCGCTCTGGTAGACAGCAGCGCAGCAGCTCTTGAGCTGATTCGAGTCGGCAGGCTGATTCATCGTCCATCACTCCCTGGACGCAGCTCAACAAAGGGTTCCTTAGCTTCGTCGAATGAAAACGTAATTGGCTGCACCCGATACTTCTCACCAGCCCGCCTCGCGGCCCGGCGGCCCGGCTCCTGCGCAACGAGCTGAGATCGAGCCTGCTCGCGGTAGCCCACCGAGTTATAGGCGCAGAACGGAATCTGCTTGCCCCCCGGCAACAGGAATTCCTTGCAGCACTTCATGAGGTTCTTCTGATTGAAGGTCCACGGGTCCATGAAGTCCTGGAGCATGATCATGAAGATGAAATTCGAGAGGCCCTTTACGTCCAGACTCCCGTCCGGCAAGCCGCACGCGGAGCAGGAGAAGGAAAACTCGCGTGCCACTTTCTCCGAACCGAGCACCGCCGACGAAGACCACAGTCCTTCCAGCGCGCGCTTGACTTCAGCGCCCAAGTCGGGCATCACGCGGTTGGCGATGTAATCAAGGTAGTCTTCCACGTTCAGGATGCGAGGGAGCGGCGTCACCTTGCGGTCCTGGTCGATGTAGGCATAGGTGACGGAATTGCACGTCGGGAAGCAGCAGGGCACCGGCACGAAGTCGCTTCTGCGAAACAGTCCATCCGTCTGTTCCTCGATCCGGTTGAGAATGTCGGGATTCGTAATGCGTCGAAGCGGGTCATGCGATACATGGCGTCCCGAATGGAACGCAGGTTGGAAGTTGATCCCCTTCACCGCGGGGTGATCCAGCCCGAAGCGGACAATCTTGCCGATCTCGTGCTCATTAACGCCGCGCTCAATCGCCGGAACAAGGATTACCGTGCAGCCAATCCCAGCCAGCCGGTCGAGCGCGCGCAATTTCTTCGGCAGTATGTCGGCTTCTCCTCGAATCACCCGGTATGTTTCACTGTCGAAGCCATCGAACTGGAAATAGATGTTGGGGCGGATCTCGGCGAGTTTCCCGAGAAACCGGTCGTCGGCTGCGATGCGCTTCCCGTTCGTGTTTAGCATCACGTTGGGGATGCCACGCATCTGAGCTGCCCGCATCATCGGGATGATCTCGGGGTGAATCGACGGTTCACCGCCGGAGAACTGTACAACTTGGGGATTGCCTTCCGCAGCGACCAGGTGATCCAGAATATCTTCCACTTCCTCGAGCGTGAGGTTAAATCCAGGTCCGGCTTCGGCAAAGCACAAAGGACAGTTCATATCGCAGGCGCTGTTGACTTCGATGATGCCCAGGCACGTGTGTTGTTGATGATCCGGGCAGAGCCCGCAGTCGTGCGGACACCCGTTCTGGATTTGCGACGAGAACTCGAGGGGAATGGCGCCCGGCTTGTTGAACTTCGACGAGTTCGCGTAGAGCTGCGCATCGCCGTAAACCAAGGCCTCAAACACGCCATGTTCCGGGCACCGCTTGCGCATGTAAACCTTGTTGTCGCGAATCAGGATGTGCCCGTCAATCACCCGGCGGCAGGTTGGACAGATACTGCGTGTCAATTCGTAAAAGACGTAATCAGCGTCCTTCTTCGGTTCGGTTGCTGCGACGATCGCTGAGCTGAGTTTCTCCATGGAACTGTGGCAGGCCTTTCTGAATGGAGCTTGCACCCTCACGCCAATGATCCCACGCAGGGAGGCAAGCGATGGAGTGAGAGGCAGGCGACCCACGGAAGAGAGCCGCCTGCCGCCGTATCGTCGAACTAGAGCAATTTCAGCTTGGCGACCTTGATCGCATCACCCTGCACGTCGCCGGTCACCTGGACCATCAAATCGTCCTTCTTCTTCGAAGCCTTCAGAGCAGCCAGGGCCTTGGCGTTCCCGGCGCCGTCAAGGCTGATGAACTTGCCATCGGCAGTGAATACTCCATACCCGCTCTTCTGGCAATCCGGCATAAGCGCACACTCCCGGGTGTGCATGTGCGCGGCCTGCTGACCTTCCTTCATCGCCTTCATGGAGCACATCTTGTCCATGAGGACACCCTGAATGTCCGCCGCTGATGCGATCCCGGCTAAACCAGCCAGGAGACCCGCACAGCAAAGGCTCTTGAGTAACATCTTCATCTTGTTCGCCTTCCTTTCGCTTTAGTGGAGATCCGCAATCGGATCTTCCGATAATTCGCGTCAGCACACTGCTGAGTTACGCCGGTTCGCGGCTCAGACGATTCACGAGGCGCGCGATGGCTACACCTAGCACGGTCGAGGCGACCAGCACTCCACCGTGCCACACGAGGAGATGGCCGGCTTCCTGCAAGCTGCAAGTGAATTGGAGGACCGTTGCACTCAGCAATCCGGCAATGGCGCCCAGAGTTGCCCCCAAGGCGCCGATATTCAGCGCTACGCCACGCCGAACGAGCAGCCAGAACAAAACCGCTGCCGGCAGAGCCATCATGAGTCCGGCCTTCAGGCAAGGCCATCCCGTGGTCAGAAAAGCCTCAGGCGCCCGCCAGGGAAACAGCACTGCGATGCCAATGAGAAAACCAGCCGTCAGGATCGGCGCCGCAGTTTTCGGAGGAATGCGTTGCAGGCTTCCGGGTGTCATCTGCCACGACAGCGACATAGAGAGGAGCGCCACTCCGAGAGCAAGAACCACGGTGATTCCTATCATCTGCGGCAATCCCATCTGGTGGAGCCCCGCGACTCCCATCATGCCGATGGCGGGCGCGGCGAAGAGTAGAAAGACGCTGAGAAACCGAACGGCGAGCACCCGGGTGGACGGTCGCGGCGAAACGGGCTTGAGTGAGCTTTGCAGCATGCCCTGGATCCTGCCGCTGAGCTCGGGGGAAGCTTCCCCTGGCGGAGATTCCTGGGTGATCCATTCGTAGAGCTTCTTGCAGCGCTGGCATTCCTGAAGATGCTGGCGAGCGCGCTCCGAGAGTTCGGATCCGTGCTGATCGAATCGGCTGTCCAGTTCCCTGTCGATGACGCTGCAATCACTTGTGAGTTCCACGGACATCGTCACTTTTCCTCGTTGTTTAGGATCAGCCGCAGTTTCGCGTAAGCTCGATGTGCCTTCTGCTTGATCGCTCCGACTGTTGAAGAAGTGGCTCGGGCGACCTCCTCCAGACTCATTCCCGATACCTTCATCATCAAGATGACCTCGCGCTGGCTCTCCGGCAAACTGGCCAACAGTCGATCGAATTCGTCGCTCTCGCCTCCCGGCGTCAGCGGAATACCTGACGCCATCTCCGGCGGATTCGCGACCAGGATTTCCCGGGATTCTCGCCGCCGCCTCCGCCGATAGCCGTCCAGACGAGTATGCCGGGCGATCGCGAAAAGCCACGGCAGGACAGGTTCGAGTGGGCGGTAGGTGTGCCTGGACCTGTGAATGCGTATCCAACACTCTTGAAGCAGGTCCTCAGCATCACTCTCGATGTGCTCAGACACTGCGAGAAAGCGGAGCAACCTCGGCGACAGGCGGCGGACCAGCTCTTCCACTGCTTCGGCCTCGCTTTTCTGGTAGCGAACCATCAACGCGGGCAGGTCATCTTCTCGGTATTTCGATGCGGGCGGCAATTCGGTTACGCTCCTCATCCGCGGATTTCACAACAGGCTGTTGCCGGATGGCACTCCGAGCGGGGTTGTTCCAATGCTGTCAGGATTCGCGCCAGTGCGATTCCGAAAGCCACGTGCGCCATCAGGACGGTAGCCGCGAAGTGCCAGCCAAAGTTGACGCCAAACACCCCAACCCCGAGCGCCATGACGACTGGGCTCACGAGGAAACCCAGCCCAATCGCCACACCGAACGGGATGGCCCACCAGTTGGAGAAGTTCATTCGCAGGAGAGCGAAGGTGATGCCGAAGCAGGCCCCATTCCAGAAGTGATAGGCGAAACCTGCAAGCGTGGAAGCGTCGGATGGACCGAGCGAAAACCGATCCAACAGAAGCACTCCCATCAGCTCGGGAAGATTGCCGGGCATGAAGCCCAACCTGAACGCGGGATACCGAATCAACTCGAGCGCAATTGTCGCGACGGCGCCCGCAAGGGCGCCGTGGGAGAGCAGGCCGGCAAGATCATTGCGGCCGGTTCTCGCAAGCCACACCCATGCTGCGATGAGAAGAACAGCCGCCGGAAGAATCAGCATCCGGGAGAGGTCGTGAAGAGTCCCGTAGCCCATCTGAGAAAGAGGAAACGCCAGCGGCGCGGCGGCAGCAGCGAGCAGAAAAGGCGCCCTCCGGGCCAGGATTTGGATTTGAGACATTGTGTGACTCCTGGAAAAGGGGCGCTCCGTGCCGCGCCCCGCCTGCCCGGGAATCTACTGCGCAGCCATGTTGGCCAGATCGTTCAACTTCTGGTCGAGCATCTGGGCGACCATGGCGATCTTCTCGTTGTGGAATTGGGAGAGCAGAGTCGACGGCTTGTCGTAGGCCACGTGGGTCTGGCCGCTCTGGTCGGTGTAAACGAACAGGCGCAGCGGAACGTAGAGGCCGACACCGTGGTCCTGCTCGAAGATCTGCTTGCCGACGGTCGGGTTGCCGATGATGTAAAGAGTGGCGTCGAGCTTGAGGCCCGTCATCGACAGCATCTTGCCTTGATTGACTTCGGCCATGACCATCATGCCGTTCTTGGCGACAAGCGACTTGACCGCTTTGTTCACGTCCGCGAAGGACTTGTTGGCCGTAACCGCCACCCGAGCGCCGGCGAAGGAACTCTCGTCGGCTGCAAACGAGGGAATCAGCGTTGCCGTGGCGAGCGCCGCGGCAAGCATCCAACTACGATGGAAAGAAAGGATTCTTGTAAACACGTTTTTGTATTCTCCTTGGGAGGTTTTTCTGGAAGGGCGCGTCTCACCGCGTCGCTTCCGAACTGTGAGTGCACACACAAGCAAACTTCTTACACTGATGAGAAAGATTTTGGTCTTCCAGCTCAAATGACCGCCAACGCACTGACTGATCAAGACTTGGATCGGCTCCGAGCTCGCGAGCCGGCGCTGCTCAGTCAGGTGGTCCAAGATCATGCGCGGACGTTGTTCCGGGCTGCACGCGGTATGGGACTGACAGACACGGCGGCCGAGGACTTGGTCCAGGATGTCTTCACCACGTTTCTCGAGACGCTGGATCGTTTTGAAGGCCGGTCACAGCTCCGCACCTGGCTGTTCGGCATCTTGCATCGGAAGATCCTCGAGTTCCGCAGGGAACAGAACGTCGACCAGCGGCATGATCCCATCGACGAGGTATTCGAATCGCGTTTCGATTCTAAAGGCAGGTGGGCGCGCCCACCTGAGGACCTTCAGCGGCTGCTCGAGTCCCACCAGGCCGGTAAACTGATTCAAGCCTGCCTGGGAGAGCTTCCACACGCACAACGCTCCGTCTTCACGCTGCGAGAAGTGGAAGAGCTGGACTCAGCGGAGATTTGTAAGATTCTGGATATCTCAGTCACTAATCTGGGAGTGCTCATGCATCGGGCCCGCGCTCGTTTGCGGGAGTGTCTTGAGGCGAAGGGATGGAGGAGATGAAGATGCTTTCTTGCAAGCAGGTCGCCCGGCTGCTGAGTACTGAAGAGCTCCATCGAGCGAGCCTCTCGACCCGGTGGGGCGTGCGAATGCATCTTTGGATGTGCCGCCACTGCTCCCGGTTCGCGGCACAAATCCGGCTGCTCGGTTCCGCCGCGCGCGCGAGCCACCGAACCGAGTCCGGCAAGGCTGATGCGGAGGCGGAAACCTTGGAGGATCGCATCATTCGGAGGCTGCCCGGACGGAGATGAACTGAACGGGGTTACATAGCTCATTCCGCCGGGGCGCCAAGCAGCTTGCCGATCTCCTGCTCGTAAGCGCTCCTGCCCACGAGACCGACGTGCTGAGCGGCAATTCGCCCCTCCCGATCGATGAGCAGCGTCGTAGGAAGCGAATCGATGCCGCCATAACGCCTCGCTATCTGCTCAGTTCCGAGCACAACCCGGTAGTTCACATTCTTCTCCCGGATGTACGGTTTGACAGCCTGCCAACCCTCCTCGTCCATGGAAACTCCGATGACCGCAAAGCCGCGATCGCGGAATTTGTTCTCAAAATCCACGAACCAGGGGATCTCCACCTTGCACGGCCCGCACCAGGTTGCCCAGAAGCGCAAAGGCCGCGCCCCGCGGCGCCATAGCCTTAGAGGAACACCGGAGTGTCTCTGCCGCGGGCGCGGTCCGTTTTGCGCGTGTTCCTTAGAAGTTCAGAAGGACAACTTTGCCCCTGTAATCGGATAGCTTCAGGTCGGCGCCGCCGGCATCTTTTAGGGCGAAGTCGGGGGCGGCCTTCCGATCTTTGACACCTGTTCCCGCTCCTCCCGCGGACCTCGAGTACATGATCGCGAGAGCGGCTGTCAGAACGATGGCCACCAGCAATGACGTGCGCAACGACATCGACCCTCCTCGCTGACATATTCGTCAAACTGGGGCCGTAGGTTACGCGCAACCTGGCACGCGGCGCCGCTTCGACAGGTGAGTGCCGGAATCGCCGCGGTTCTTACAGGGGGCGTAACTCCCCAGCGATCGCAGGCGAAGCACAGAGCAGATATGACATTCTCTGTTCACACGTTGGAAACGGCCCCCGGCGCTTCAAAAGGCGCACTGGCTCAGGCCAAGGAGCGGTTCGGCATGATTCCCAACCTTCTCGGAATCTTGGCGGAATCACCGGCGGCGCTGCAAGGGTATCTGCTCACTGCGCAGCAATTCGAGAAAAGCTCACTGAGTCTCTCCGAGAGGCAGGTCGTGCTGCTGACAGCCAGCGTCGAAAACGGGTGCGAATACTGCGTCGCGGCCCACTCGATGGCTGCCCGCCGGCAGGGTCTCTCACCCGAGGTCATCGAGTCTCTTCGCGACGGGACACCGCTCGACGATCCTCGATTGGAGGCAGTGAGAGCGTTCACTCAGTCCTTGGTCCGGCACAGAGGCTGGGCCGAGCCGGCCGCGGAGCAGTTTGCGAGGGCGGGCTTCACCAACGCGCAGGTGCTCGAAGTGGTCTTAGGAGTGGCCCAGAAGACTCTGAGCAACTACGTAAACCATCTGGCACACACTCCTTTGGATCTCGCGTTCGCCAAAGAGAAATGGGACCATCCACTGGCGTCGTGGCCGGCGGCGCCCGCAGCCTGAGGAAGAGATACGGGATCTATCCTCCGCGCCGTCCACTCTTGCCCTATAGCGACACGGCGTTCTTAGCCACGTACTCGTCCACGTCCGAGGGTTCCGGCCCGATGTAGTGAAAGTACTCGGCCCATCCCAGTCCGTGCGCTTGCCCTCGCGCGCGGTCCCGAGACAAGGCGAAGTATTTCGTGTATTGGCGGTTGGCCGTGTCGTCATCATTGCCCAGCAGCGGCAGTCGCTTCCCCTGCGCCGCCAGCCGCCGCCTTAAGCGCGCTCCCGTGTCCCCCGCCGGCCCTTGCGTCACGTTGGCCATGTTCACCCAAGCTTTTTGATCAACGTAATCGGAGATGTCCACGACACGATTCACCAACTGCGGCCCGCGTGCAAAGTAATAGCGCTCCTGGACCGCATGCGGTTTTAGTCCCGCCAGAAAATGCTCCGGATAATCCCACTTCATGGCGCAGATCCCGGCCGCCCACTCGACCGCCTGCGCCGTGACATAGTGATCCGGGTTGCGTTCATACAACCCGCTGGGGTCGTACACCAGCACCGTATCCACCTTGAAGTAGCGAAACAAAAACACCAGCCTCGCGCGAATCTCGATGATCGGCCAGGCGTCCATGTTGTGATTCGAATAGTTCAGGAAAATGGCTTCCTTCAACCCCATCCGCCGCGCTACTTCCCGCGTGTCCTTCTCGTTCTTCCAGACCACCTCCCCGTACCCCGATCCGTCGCCGGCCATCGAGTCGTCCGACATCGTGATCAGGATTCCTTCGTAGCCTTCATCGATCAGCTTCAGCACGGTGCCGGTGGCAAAGATCGGGATATCGTCACAGTGCGGCTGGATCGCCGCCAGCATCTTGCCCTTGTGCGGCTTGCCGGAGCGCTTGCGCTCCACAATGACATTCACGTTGTAGGAAACCTCGCCTGCCCCGCTGGCCACCTTTTCGCTGGCCGGCGGCAGGGGCGTTTGAGCCGCCTGCGCTATCGCTGCGGTCGTTCCGAAAAATTGTCTTCGATGCATGCTTCACTCCGGGAACCTATTGTAATCCGTAGCGGCGCCGGCCGGCTCCTTATCGCAGCGTGAGGACATCTTTCGCCAGCAGCAGGCAGAGCGCGCCGAGGAAATTCGGCAAGTCGACTTCTTCGTTCCCACTGTTGTAGGCGCGCCACAGATCGGGCAACTGTGTGTGGCGTTCGGAGAGTTCCAGCAGGCGGCTGATCTCGACGCCGTTGACGAATTCGAGTCCAGGCGGCAGTTGCGGGGCGACGAGCTTAGGGCGCTCGACGACTTCGTTGCCTTCCACCGCGGGACGCTTTTCGACGCCAATCTGTTCCGAGCGCCGGAGGCGGATCTCCGCTGCAGTGCGCAGGAGTTCGAGTTGGGCGGTCAGCCCGGCGGGCGCGTAGAAACCGGGTTCGGACGAAGCGCGCCTGCTCCAGAACGGATGCGGAAGCGTCTCGGCGACCTGGCCGCAGTACCGGGCGGTATGGCGCCGCGCATCCTCGTACGCCTGCCGCTCGCGCTCTTCAAAGTACGCTATGGCGAGCGGGGCGCGCGAGCCATCTTTGAGAGCGGTGTGGACGGCCACGGCGGCCATCCACGCCGAAGTGATCGCTTTCTTGACGCCGAACGAAGAGAGCGGATCAAGGAAGGATGCCGCGTCGCCGACCACCAGGATGCCGGAGCCGGCGAAACGGGAACAGGTGTAGGGAGTGGCGTCACAGGCGCGGATGTTCCCCTCGATGACAGCGCCGTCGAGCATCTTGCGGAAGGCTTCTGTGGTGGCGAGTTGCGCCCGGTAGTCGGCCGCGCGCCGGGCGTCGATCATCACGGATACATAGCGGCGATCTTCATCGACGGGCACGGACCACGCCCAGCCCCCCGAAAATGCTTCCACCAGCGTCAGCCCGGCATAGGGAAGGCCTCCGGGCTTACGCCACACTGCACCGATGGCCATGGTGCGAGGGTAGCCGCTGGTGCGCCGGAATCCGCGGCGGGCGAGAACGCCCGTGCGCCCGCTGCAATCGAGAACAAACGGAGCCGAGGCAGGCGGAGCCGATTCCAGCAGGCAGACTCCGCGGGCCACAGCGAGGTCACAGAGCAGGCGGTCGAAGTCTGCGCGCCGCACATGGTAGCCCCAGCGCGGCGGCGGATACGTCTCGACCCGCGGCTCCGCTGTTCCCCACCATGCGGCGTTCCCCGCGCTGCGCGCAAAGCCCGCCCCATCCACTTGCTCTTGTATGCCGGCCAAATGAAACGCCGTCCGCACGCTGGGCGGAAGCGATTCGGCGACGTTCACCGGCCGCGCTTTCGGGCGGTGCACCAGCGCGACCCGATGTCCCCACTCGGCCAGCAGTCTGGACGCGGTGGTCCCAGCCGGGCCCGCGCCAATCACGATGGCATCGTATCCCACGCTATAATTCGATTCTAGTGGACGTTTTCGACGAAATCGTGCGCTTGCGGCGCTCGGGGCAGAAGTGCGCTATCGCCACGATTGTGCAGGTGAACGGCTCCATCCCCAGTTTTCAAAGCGCCAAGCTGCTGGTTCGCGAAGACGGCAGCATGCTCGGCACCATCGGCGGCGGCTGCGTCGAGGCCGAGGTGTGGAACGTGGCGCGCGAAGTGATGGAGACGGAACGGCCGCGCCATCTGACCTTCAACCTGGGCCAGGATGCGGCCTATGACAACGGGCTCATCTGCGGCGGCCAGCTCAACGTATTTGTGGAACCTGTGCTTGCTCAACCATTCGCTTACATTTTCGGCGCCGGCCACGTCTCGAAGAGTCTTTCCAAAGTGGCGGCGCTCGCCGGCTTCGCCACTGTCATCATCGACAACCGCGAACAATTCGCCAACCGGGAGCGCTTTCCGGAAGCGGACCAGATCTTCGCCGAGGAGTACGAGGAAGTCTTCCCGAAGCTGGCAATCAACGAATCGAGCTACCTGATCATCGTAACGCGCGGGCACCGCGACGACATGCGCGTATTGAAGTGGGCGGTGACCACCCCGGCGCGGTACGTTGCCATGATCGGCAGCAAGCGCAAGACCATCAGCGTGGTGCGCGAGTTGGAAAAGGAAGGGCTGCCGCGGGAGGCGTTCGAGAAGCTGCATGCGCCGATGGGACTCGACATCGGCGCCGTGACGCCCGAGGAGATCGCCGTCGCGGTGGTTGCCGAGATGATCGCCGTACGCCGCAATCCGGATTCCGGGTGGCGGCGCGCCTCGAAATCCATTTTCGTGAACGAGACGTTGCGCACAGTACTCAAGTGAGGTGCTCCGGCATGATTCTGGCCGGCGGCGCTTCCAGCCGGATGGGCCGTCCGAAAGCACTCCTCCCGTTTGCAGGCGAGACGTTCCTCGACCGGCTGACCGGCGTGCTGGAGCGGCACTGCTCTCCGGTGATCGTCGTCCTGGGCCATCAGGAAGAAGCGATTCGCGCCGGGATCAAGAGGAACCCCGTGCTCGCGGTGAATCCCGATCCGGGGCGCGGGCAGTTGAGCTCCTTGCAGTGCGCGCTGGCGCTATTGCCGCCGCAAGCGGAAGCGTTTCTGTTCACGCCGGTGGATTATCCGGCAATCCTGGAGAGCACGGTGGCCGCGCTGGTGGCCGCGCTCGAGCACGAGCCGGAGGCGTTGCTGGCAGTCCCGCGCTGCCAAGGCCGGCGCGGCCATCCAGTCGCCTGCCGCGCGGCGCTGGCGCGGGAATTCCTTGCCCTTCCACCGCAAGGCCAGGCGCGGGAAGTGGTGCGCCGCCACGCGGACCGCACAGTGTACGTCGATGTCCAGGACGCGGGCGTCGTGACCGACGTCGACGATCCGGAAGCTTACGAGCGCCTGATGGAGGGAGCACGCCGCTGATGAAACGCAAGCTGCTGGTTCCGAGCGCCGTGATGGCGGCGATCGCCGCCGCCTTGCCATTTCTCGGTACCGACCGCTTCAAGCCGCGCATTCAGGCGGTGCTGGAAACATCGCTCGGCCGCAAAGTGGACATCACCGGCATGACCCGCTTCAGCTTGTGGAATGGCCCCGGTTTTTCCGTTTCCGACGTCGTGATCCACGAAGATCCGAGCGCAGGAATGGAGCCGTTCGCGTACGTGTCTTCACTCAACGCCACGCTCAGCATCCGCGCCATGCTGCGCGGGCGCTGGGAGGTTTCCTCGATTCTGCTGGATGAGCCGCGGGTCAACCTGGTCAAACGCGACTCGGGCTCCTGGAATGTGCGCCCGCTGCTCGAGCAGACTGCCTCCGGCCCGCCGGCGCCGCTTCCGGAAGTGCATGTGCGCAGCGGGCGGATCAACTTCAAGTTCGGCGATACAAAATCGGTGCTGTATTGCGCCAACGCGGACGTGGATCTTACGCCCGACACCGGCTCCGGCGTGCGGGTGCGGTTTTCGTTCGAGCCGGCTCGCACGGACCGGGCTGCGCAGGGATTCGGAACGCTCAGCGGGCGCGGCCGCTATCGCCGGTTCCAGAACAAGCCAGGCGAAGCGGACCTGGAGCTGGAGCTGGAGCGAAGCGCTCTTTCCGATATTGTGACGCTGCTCGAAGGACGCGGCGCCGGCATGCGAGGATTTCTCGCCATGCGGGCGAAAATGCAGGGCGAGCTGGCGCGGCTCAAGATCGAAGGGACGGCGCGTCTGGAGGATATCCAGCGGTTCGATCTGTTGCGCGCCGGATCCGGAAACTGGCCGCTGCGGTACCGTGGGACGCTGGACTTTCCCGCCGGCGAGCTGCTGCTGGAGACACAACCGGAACCCGAGGCGGCGCCGGTTCGGATGAGGCTGCGCGGCCACCGGCTGCTCGAGGATCCGGGGTGGGGCGCCATTGCGCGCTTCAACCAGCTTCCGGTGGCGGCGCTGCGGGAAGTGTTTCAGTCCATGAGCGTGGCCTTGCCGGACCGCGTAGCGCTCGAAGGGAAGTTGAGCGGCGTTCTCGGGTACTCGCAAAGCCACGGTTTGCAAGGCATGCTCGAGATGCCGGAGGCTTCGGTCAAAACGGCGAGCGCCGCCGCCATCGTCCGGGGCGCCGTGCTGGCCGTGGACGGCGGCCAATTCCAGTTGCTGCCGTCGCAACTGGATCTGGGCGGCGGGCAGGTGGCGGAGATCAGGGGCTCGTACAGCCCCACTGCGCAGTCGTTCACCTGGCGCAGCCGGGACGGCGCGATCGAAGTGCGGGATGTGACCGCCGGCTGCAAACAGTTGCTGGGTGTGGATCGCATTCCTTTGTTGGATGATTTCGAGCGCGGCCAGTGGCGAGGCGCTGTCGATTATGAGAAAGCCGGAGACGCACCCGCCCAGTGGTCGGGGCGCTTCCAGCTTCGTCGAGCAAGGCTCGCGGTGGCGGGCCTGGCGGCGCCCGTCGAGATCGACTCTGCCGCCGGCAGCATTCAAGGAGGTCGTCTGTCGCTCGACGCAATTCGTGGGTCGGCGGGCGACATCGAGTTTGAAGCAGCGTACCGCCGTGAGCCGGCGGCGGCTCGCCCGCATCGGCTGCGTGTGAAGGTGATCGAAGCTGATGTTGCCGAGCTCGAACGTCTCTTTTTGCCAACGCTGCGCTGGGGAGGCGGCCTGCTGCGCACCCTGAGCTTCCGCGCATCGCCTCCGGCGTGGCTCGGCTCACGTCATCTGGAGGCCGCCGTGCGCGCCGACTCGCTCTGGGCCGGAGACGCGTGGCTCGGCAGCCTGGCGGGGCTCCTGATCTGGGATGGTGTGCACGTCGAGCTGGCCGAGGCGGCCTGGCAGCGTGAAGAAACGAGCGGTTCCGGCGCCATCCTGCTGCGGTTGGCGCGGCCGGAGCCCGAGTACAGCCTCAGCGGCCTGGTGCGGAACATCGCCTGGAAGGGCGGCTGGATCGACAGTGAAGGAAAGATCGAAACCAGCGGCGCCGGCCCAGCCCTGCTGCGCAATGCGAAATCGGCAGGCAAGTTCTCCGGCAAGGCGATCGCGCTGCCGGAGAACGAAATTCGCGCCGTCTCGGGCAGCTTCGAGTTTGCGGCGCCCCGCGGCATGCCCGCTCTGAAGTTCAGCGGGCTGGAAGTGACTTCGGGCGCCGACACCTTCACCGGGCAAGGCGCTTCAGAGAACGACGGCCGGCTTCTGGTGGATCTGCTGAGCGGCAGCAAGCGCCTGCGCATGGCCGGGACCGTGTGGCCTTTCCAGCTCGAAGTGGCGGCGCGCTGATTCTACTTTTTTGCCGGCGGGGCGGCGGGCTTGGCAGGGGTGGCTGCTTTGGCGGCGGCGCCCGTCTTGGCAGGCGCAGCGGCCTTCTTCATCGGCGCTCCTTCGGGCGCATTGGGGGGCGCGGGACCAACGCGCTCGAAGCTCACCTTCAGAATGCGCACCGGCGTGCGCGGCTTGTCATCCTGGCCGCGCGGCACGCGGGCGATCTGATTCAACAGATCCTGCCCTTCCATCACCTGGGCGAAGATGGTGTGCTTCCCATCGAGGTGGGGCGTGGGCACTTCGGTGATGAAGAACTGCGAGCTGCCGGTCTGCGGCCCTGCATTGGCCATGCCGAAGCGTCCCGGGCGGTCGAACTTCAGATCCGGATGGAATTCATCTTTGATCACAAAGCCGACGTCGCCGGCGCCTGTTCCGGTGGGGTCGCCGCCCTGAATCATAAAGCCCGGAATCACGCGATGAAACGTAGTCCCTGGAATCAACGGCCGCTTCGTCATCAGCCTGGTGTTCGGATCACGCCATTCTTTGCGGCCCAGGCACAAGTCCACGAAATTCTTCACCGTGATGGGCGACTCCTTCTCGAACAGCTTGAAGGTGAGCGAGCCCATGGAAGTGGTCATCGTGCCGTAGAGGCCGGGTTCGCGAGCCGGCTTGACCGGCTCGGCGGGCTTCGCTGCCGGTGCGGCCGGAGCAGGAGCTTGTTGAGCGGCACAGAATCCACAAAAAACAAGGGCAACCGGAAAAAGGAGTAGCTTGCGCATTCAGCCAAATTATACTGAAAAGTGTTCTTGCGCTGCCTGTTCCTGCTAGCTGCGTTTTCTCTTGCTGGTGAAGCCGAGCGCGTCCGGATCACGCTGCTGGCGACCACGGACCTGCACGGCAACATCTACCCATATGACTACTTCACGGCGAAGCCCGCCGAGCGCGGCTTAGCCAAGATCGCCACGCTCGTGCGGCAGGAGCGGCAGCGCAACCCCAATACGCTGCTGGTGGACTGCGGCGACACCATCCAGGGCGCCCCGATCGAGGGCGTCTATCAGCAACGGGTGCGGACCGGCCAGCCGGCGCCCGCCGGCGATCCGATGATGCTGGCGATGAATCGCATCGGCTATGACGCGATGGTGGTGGGCAACCATGAGTACAACTTCGGACTGAAGAACCTGGAGCGCGCCCGCGGCGATGCGAAGTTTCCCTGGCTATCGGCGAATACGCTGGCGGCGCCGGGATCGATCCCGCCGTTTGCACCCTACTTGTTGAAGACGGTGGCGGGCGTGAAAATCGCCATCATCGGAATCACCACGCCTGGGATTCCATACTGGGAGAAGCCGGAGAACTATCTCGGGCTTCGCTTCCTGAGCGGCGCCGATGCGACCCGGACGGTGCTGGCCGGGCTGCGGGAACAGCATAAACCGGACCTGGTCCTGGTGGCTGCGCACGCGGGCCTGGATCGCGATCTGAAGACAGGCGCAGTACGCCCCGGCGACACCGGCTTCGAGAACATGGTGTGGCGGATCGCCAGCCAGGTGAACGGCGTCGACGCCATTGTGTTCGGCCACTCGCACCAGCAGCTCGAACAGGCGAGGATCGGCGATGTGCTGATCACGCAGCCCAAGAACTGGGGCATCTCGCTGGCGCGCGTGGACTTCGAGCTGGAGCGGGACGGCGGCTCCTGGCGCGTCGCTGCCAAAACAGCAAAGCTGCTTCCTGTTTCGGCCCGCATCGAGCCCGATGCCGAGATTCTCGCCCTGGCCAGGCCCTACCACGAGCTGGCGGAGAACTACCTTACGACGCCGGTGGCGCAATCGCCGGAAGCGATGGATGGCCTGCTGGCGCGGATCATGGATTCTCCTTTGATGGACGCAATCCACCAGGTGCAGCTTCACTACTCGAAGGCGGATGTTTCGCTGGCGGCGATGTTCAACCCGCGCGTGCGCTTTCCCAAAGGGCCGGTGACGGTGCGGGAGATTGCCGCACTGTATCTCTACGACAACGAGCTGTATGGGATCGAAGGGAATGGCCGGATGCTGCGCGAGGCGCTCGAGAACGCCGCACGCTATTTCCTCACCTGCCCGGATGCGGCGTGCTCCCAGGGACCGCTGCTCAACCGCAACGTCATCGGCTTCAATTTTGACATGGCGCAGGGCGTCGAATATGAAATGGACCTGACGCGCCCGGAAGGGCAGCGCATCCGCAATCTGCGCTACCGCGGCAAGCCGCTCGAAGATGCGCAGCCGCTTCGCATTGCGGTGAACAGCTACCGCGCCGGAGGCAGCGGTGGATACACGATGTTCCGCGATGCGCGCGTGTTGTGGAGATCGAACGAAGAGATCCGCAATCTGATCATCGAGTACTACACGGAGCACAAAACGCTGCCGGCCAAAGCGGACCAAAACTGGCGGATTGTGCCGGAGGCGGCGCGGCGTGTTCTGGAAGCCGAGGTCCGCCGGGAGGCGGGGCGGGCGGCCAATTTCTGATCCAGGCGCGTTGTACGATAGTGGCGTGGACGAGAAACCATTCAGCGAGCCGAGGCTGGCGCTGAACCGCATCTATACGCGCCGCGGCGACACGGGGGAAACGAGCCTCGCGGGCGGGCAACGAGTGTCCAAGGATTCCCTCCGCATCGAATGCTACGGCGCCGTCGACGAGCTGAACGCCGTGGTGGGCCTGGCCTGCGTCACGGTTGAAGAGCTGATTCCCTCTCAAGGGGAGCTGGCCGTCCTGCTCGGCATCCTGCGGCGCGTCCAGCATGAGCTGTTCAATCTCGGCAGCATTCTGGCGACGCTGCCCGAAGATGTGCATCCGAAGCAGCCGCGGGTCACGCCGGCGGAGGTCGAGCAGCTCGAGCGCGAAATCGACGCCATGAACGGGCCTCTGGGCACGCTGCGCTCGTTTGTGCTTCCCGGCGGCAGCAGGCTGAATGCCGAGCTGCACCTGTGCCGAACGGTGTGCCGGCGCTCCGAACGGCTGGCGGTGGCGCTGTCGCGGGAAGAAGAGATGCCGGAAGACGCCATTCGCTATCTCAACCGGCTCAGTGACGCGTTTTTCGTCTGGTGCCGCTGGGTGAATCACAAGCTCGGCGCCCCGGAAGTGCTCTGGGAGCCCAACCGGGCGGCGTCAGCGCATCAATCCTGATAGTGGTCACCGCGCCCGCTTGCGCACCACGCGCGTGCTCTTGCGCACCAGCGGAACCGCGGCGAATGCCTCCTCGACCACTTCCGCCTGTTCCTGTGCGTGGCGTTTGATCGAGCCGGTTGCCGGGCTCGCGCTCTCGACCCGGCCGGCATACCGCAGCCGCCGCTTTGTGCTTTCGAGCATCGGATCGACAAGCCCCTGCACGAAGCGCCAGGCCCCCATGTTGCACGGCTCTTCCTGCACCCACAACACCTCCGCTGTTACCGGATACCGCATCAACAAATCCTGCACCCGGCCGGCCGGGAATGGGTAAAGCTGCTCGATTCGCGACAGCGTCACGTGCTTCGCCTTGCGTTCTTCGCGAGCGGCGGCCAGCTCCCAGAAGATCTTGCCGGTGCACAGAATCAGCCGTGTGATCTGGCCGGGTTCCGTCAGGCCGGGATCCGGCGCTACTTCCTGAAAGGCGCCCGCGGTCAGCTCACTCAGATACGAGACCGCGCGCGGATGCCGCAGCAGGCTCTTCGGCGTGAAGATGACGAGCGGCTTGCGAATGCCGCGGCGGTCGGGCCCGCCGTGCATTTGCCGGCGCAGCAGATGGAAGTACTGGGCCGGGGTCGTGCAGTTGGCCACTTGCATGTTGTTTTCCGCGCAAAGCTGGAGGAAACGCTCGACGCGGGCGCTCGAGTGCTCCGGCCCCTGGCCTTCGTAGCCATGCGGCAGCAACAGCACCAGCCCGCTCGGCTGGCCCCACTTGGATTCGGCCGCCGCGATGAACTGGTCCACCATGATCTGTGCGCCGTTGGCGAAATCGCCGAACTGAGCCTCCCACATCACCAGTGTGAGCGGATCGCCGAGGCTGTATCCGAACTCGTAGCCGATGACGGCGTATTCGCTGAGCGAGCTGTCGATGACATCGAATCGCGCCTGGCCGGGATCCAAACGCTTCATCGGGACGTACAGGCTGCCGGTCTCCGCGTCGTAAAGCTCGAGGTGCCGCTGGCTGAAGGTGCCGCGTGCGCTGTCCTGCCCGCTCAGGCGAACGGGCGTGCCTTCGAGCAGGAGGCTCCCGAAGGCCAATGCTTCCGCCGTGGCCCAGTCCATGGGCGCACCGGTCAGCGCCTGCTTGCGTTTCTCGAGAAAATTTCGCAGCTTGGGATGCAACGTGAAGCCCGCGGGCAGCGCCGTCAGGCCGCGCAGGATGCTGGCGGCGGTCTCCGCCTCGATGGCCGTTTCGGCGCTCACCGGGTCGGCGGCCTCGGGCGCCAGCGCGGTGAGTTCCTGCACCTGGAACTCTTCGCCCTGCTTTTGAGCTGCGTCAAACGCGTCAACAAGACCCTGAACGTAAGGTTTCTTGATGGCCGCAATCTCATCGCCGCTGATCACGTTCTCGCGAATCAGCTTTTCCGCGTAGGTCTTCGCCACCGAGGGCTGCTGGCGGATCTTCCGGTACATCACCGGCTGCGTGTAGCTGGGGTCGTCGCCTTCGTTGTGACCATGCCGGCGGTAGCAGAACATGTCGATGACGACGTCTTTCTTGAAAGCCTGCCGGTACTCGAAGGCCAGTTCGGTGGCGCGGATACAGGCCTCGGGGTCGTCCCCGTTGACGTGGAAGATGGGGGCTTGCACCGTGCGCGCCACGTCCGTGCAGTACTGGGTCGAGCGCGATTCGTATGGATTGGTTGTGAAGCCGATCTGGTTATTGATGATCAGATGAATGGTTCCGCCAGTGGTATAGCCTTCCAGTTGCGACAGGTTGAGCGTCTCGGCGACGACGCCCTGACCGGCGAACGCCGCGTCGCCATGCAGAAGAATGGGAATCACACGCTCCCGCCGCGTGTCGCCCAGCCGTTCCTGTTTGGGCCGTACGATGCCCACCACCACCGGATCCACGGCTTCCAGATGACTCGGGTTTGGTGAAACCGATACCTTGACCTCATTGCCGGAGGGCGCGCGGTGAATCCCGCTTGCGCCCAAATGGTATTTCACATCGCCGGAGCCTTGTGTGCTATCCGGATCCAGCTCGCCTTCAAACGCCGAGAAGATCTGCGTCAGCGGTTTGCCAATGAGATTGGCAAGCACCGTGAGCCGGCCGCGATGCGCCATCCCGATGACGATCTCCTCGACGCCTTTATCCGCTGCCTGCGAGAGCAACGAATCGAGAATGGCGATCGCGGACTCCGAGCCTTCGAGCGCAAACCGCTTCTGGCCGACGAATCGCGAATGCAGGAAGTGCTCGAACTCCTCGGCTTCGATCAGCATCTCGAGCGTGCGCCGGCGCGTTTCGGCTTCGAGCGGCCAGGCATTGGCTTGCGGCTCCATGTGCTGTTGCAGCCAGCGCTTCTGCTCGGGCACCTGGATGTTCATGTACTCGCAGCTCATGGTGCCGCAGTAGGCGCCTCGCAGCGTCTCAAGAATCTCGCGCAGCGTGGCCACCTGCGGCTGGTCGCTGTCGCCGTAGAGATTGCCGGTGAGGAATTCCCGGTCCAGGTCCCAGATGGTGAGCCCGTACGTGGCCGGGTCCAGTTCAGCGTGATACTGCGGCTCGGCGCCCAGCGGATCAAGATTCGCGATCAGGTGCCCGCGCACGCGGTAGGCGTTGATCAATTGGAGCACCGCGGCCTGCTTGGCCACGTCCTCGGAATGCCCGCCGCCGAGTCCCGGCACGGCCACCTGCCGGTCGGGCTCCCACCGCACGGGATGATAAGGCAGCTTCAGGTCCGCGAAGATCGACTCGTAGAAGCAGTGGCCGCCTTGCAGTAATTCCTGCAAATACGCCAGGAACAAGCCGGACTCGGCGCCCTGAATCATCCGGTGATCGTATGTGCAGCTTATGGCCATCACTTTGCTGATGCCGATCATCGAGCGGACGCCCGGCGAGACACCCTGGTATTCGGCGGGATAATCGATGGCGCCGGTGGCGATGATCGCTCCCTGGCCGGTCATCAGGCGCGGCATCGAGCCGAAGGTGCCGACCGTGCCCGGGTTGGTGAGCGAGATCGTCGTGCCCTGAAAGTCGGCGGGTGCCAGCCTGCCGCCGCGGGCTCGCGACACCAGGTCGTCGAACTGGAGCATGTACTGCTGGAAATCGAGATTTCCGGCGTTTTTGATGGAGGGGACCACCAGCGAGCGGTTTCCATCTTTGCCCGCGACATCGACAGCGATACCGAGGTTGATTTCTTCGCGCACCAGACGGTGCGGCGAGCCGCCGATCTCGGCGTAAGCGTTGTTGAGATTCGGGAACTTGCCGAGCGCCTTGACGATCGCCCAGCCCGCCAGGTGCGTGTAGGAGATCTTGCTCTTCCCCGTCAGCGCGCGGTGCTGATTGAGGATGCGGCGGTTCTCTTCGATCACTTTGACGGGAATGATGCGCTGCGAGGAGGCGACAGGGATCGAGAGCGACGCCGTCATGTTCTCGGCGATTCTGGCGGCAGCGCCGCGCAGCGGGGCCGGCGCGCCCGACGATACGGCAGCGGCGGGCGTGTTGACTTGCGGCGCGCCATTGCCCGGCTGCCCGTCGCCCTGGCGGGAGCGGAACACGTCGTCCCAGCTCGCGTCCACCATGCGGCGGTCATGCAGATACTCCAGAAAGAGCTCGTCCTCCAGCCAGCGATTCACAGTGATAGGGGATTCCGGTTCTTGTGGCATGGGATTCCTACTCGCGGCGGCCACCTTCATGATACCGTGTAGCCCATGGCGCAACTGCTGACGAGAAGAGAATGGGCCAGTCTTTGCGGAGCCTTCGCTCAGCGCTCGCAAGCCTTCTTTCAGGTGGCGCGGCAGGGCGGCCACTGGTCCGCACGCCGTCGATTCACCGCCATTCGCGCAACTTTTTCCATGAGCAGTATCAGTGGCTTGGGATGCCGTATTGCCACCTGCTGCCATTCGCCGAGATCCACCAGTGGGAAGTCGAGACGCGCTATCCCGATTTCTTCAGCAAGGATTTCGAGGAGTGGTGCGACTACGTGGCTCGCGACTCCTGCCAGCGCATGGCGGATGATCCAAGACTCATCGGCTACTTCTACTCTGATTGCCCGACGTGGGTGCATACCCGCGCGCAGCAGTACAAGCAGCCAATCTTCGATCCGGCAAAGCTCGACAGCCGGACTGGCCGCGACGAGCTGTCCGCGCTGGCGTCGCGCTATTACCAGGTGACGCACGATGCCATCCGCCGTTATGACAGGAATCACCTGATTCTCTTAAGACCGCTATGAAGCTCGGGCGCCGCTGCCGGATGAGGTGCTGCTGGCGGCCAGGCCTTATGTCGATGTGATGAGCTTCCAGTTCTTCGCGCCGCCGGACGAAGTGCGTCGCGGCTTCGAGCGGTTTCACGCGGTGACAGGCAAGCCGCTCCTGCTGGCCGATTGCGCGCCGGCGAGCTGGAACAAGCTGCCGCAGAGCGAGTGGGCGGCCGACTACGGCGCGATGCTGCGCACCCTTCGCGAATTCCCCGCCTGCATCGGATGGCACGTCTGCGGCGCGTATCTGCGCAACCGCGCCCGCAGGCGCGGCTTTCTGGGCGAGCCGGACGAGGGGGATCCCAAGTTTCTGGCTGAAGTTGCACGCTTGAATCGCGAGACGCAGGATTGGGTGAGGAAGAAGGCGCTTCTCGTCGAATGAATGACGCCGATGAGCCGGACTACCGTGACGGCGCCGAGACGGCCTCCACGTCTTCCGTTTCACGAGGCTCATATTCGATGTCGCTGAAGGGCTCAAAATCGGCTGGCCATTTTGTCGATGCCCTGCACAACACTCGAAACTGAAGAGGCGCGGGCGGAGGGTTTACACGGACCACCGTGACCTTGAACGACTGCTCCTCCGTCTTCAAGAGCTTCCGAAAGTCTCTTCTTAGGTAGCGCGGACAATACCCGATCACATGCACGTCTTTCTGCGAGGTCTCAGCAGTACACAAAGCAATGGCTTCCGGATCTCTTGGATTCTGAAGATCAATCATTGGAAGGAGCCTCTCATCGGGTTGCAGCTTGAGCGTACGCTCGACGGCGGCTTCCGGCATGTGCCTCAGCCCATGCAGAAGGAAGTGCACCTGGTACCCTTGTTCAGTTTGCTCCGGACGTGGAAACACCTCGAGGGTGTCCGTGACCCGCCGTCCGCCATTCCTCGCCAGGATGACCGCCGGGTCGCGTTCATTCGCAGGTAAGCTCAGCCACTCCAAGTAGTCCTGGTATTCTGGCCTGTTCTCCGTCAGCAGGCGGTTCGAAATCAGTGGGAACAACTTCTGCGATACGTACATCTTTCGCAAGTCAGGGAACGATGCGAGAGGTTCGAATCCAGCTTCTCTTTGGGCCTGTTCCGCCCCTTTCGTGTATACGAACTCATAGTGTCCGGGGCAAAACTCCAAACGGGCGACGGGATACCACTTCCGGCGCTCCGGGTCCTGCCAGGCAACGAAGAATACCCTCATAGCAAGGACGCCTTGGCTTGGCTCAACCTGGCCCTGTTCGCCAGGATTAGTTTCTTGGCAAATTCCGCTGAGGTCGGCGTAATCCGTGTAGGCGGCACTCTGTCCACCAGTATAACGAGTTCGGAATCCGGAATCCCTTCGAGAGTGGCGATCCAATGCAGCCCAGTGCTTCGTTTGCGCCGCGCCACTTCCAGAAATGCATCCAATGTCCCCATTGGCTTATCGTCCCCTTCGCTGCGATAGAGCGCTGACCGCGCTTTTGCTGCGTAGGCAGCAACGGCGTAATTCTGATCTCGAGTACTGAGCCGTTCAAGCCAGACGGGAGGCGACCAATCCAGAGGAACCTTTGGCTTGTGACGCTGGAGCGCACCTACTACCCTGTCAGCAGTGTGCTTAGACTGCCGGAACCTCGAAACGCCGGTCGAATAGTCCAGATCGGCTTCCGCCAACAGCTCGTTTCCATGGATTAGAGTCCCGCCATCTGTGCAGAAGCTCCAAGAGCGAACGCCGTAAACCGGACCGCCCGGCGAGTGCCACTGAGCAAGATCGTATCTGGCGTGCGGCAGTCCGATGCGGTGGGCAATCTCCGCACAAACCTTTTCCGCCCAATCCTCACCGGCGCCGTGGACCGCGGAGCGGCATAGAATCAAATATGCGCCTGCTCGTCTTCTCCGATATTCACAGCGACCTGGAGGCGCTCGATCGCCTCATGGAGATCGAGGCCGACTGCTACTTCGCCGCCGGCGACATGGTGAGCTGGGCCAAGGGCTTCGACCGCGTGGGCGGAATCCTGGCGCGCCGCAAGGAGAAGATGTACGTGATCCCGGGCAATCATGAGTCAGACCGCGACATCGCCCGGATGTGCGAGCGGCACGGCTTTGTGAATTTCCATGGCAAGTCGATGGCAGCCGGCGGATATCAGATCGCCGCTCTCGGCTATTCGAACCCGACGCCGTTCAACACACCGGGCGAGTACAGCGAGAAGGAGCTCGCCGAGCGGCTGGCGCCGTTCGCTTCCCTGAAACCGCTGATTCTCATCTGCCACTGCCCCCCAAAGGGCACGTTGCTCGATTGCGCGGGCCAGGGGCTGCATTTCGGCAGCACGGCGGTCAAGGAATTCCTCGACAAGCATCAGCCGGTGTACTTCTTTTGCGGCCACATCCACGAGGCTGAAGGCGCCAAAGCGCAGATCGGCGCCACCATTGGCGTCAACGTGGGCAAGCGCGGGCATCTGCTGCATGTAGCCCAGGCCTGAACCAGCGCGTCCCGGAGCGCTGCGCGACAGGCGATACAATATTCTATCCAGTCCATGCTCCCGTTCCAAGGTGTTCTTGCCGCCGCAGTCACACCCTCCCGCGCCGATGCCTATCAAATGGATATGGGCGCGGCTCTCGAAGTGGTCGATTTCCTGTGCGGGCGTCGCGTCAGCGGAATCGTGCTCTTCGGCGCCACCGGCGAATTCCCGAACTTCAGCGTCGAGGACCGCGTCCGGCTGGCGCAGATGGCGATCAAGCGCAGCCGCGTCCCGGTGATCATCAACGCCACCTGCGCCTGCCTGGAAGAGGCGGAAACGATCGCCGGCCACGCCCGGGCCAACGGCGCGGCCGGCATCCTGATGCAGCCCCCTTACTATTTCCGCTATGGCGCCGCCGAGATACGCGAGTACCTGGTGGAATTCGCGGAAGGAATCGGCAACGACGTTCCTCTGCTGCTCTACAACCTGCCGGCTTACAACAACGCCATCCCGGTTGAGGTGGCTGAGGAGATGCTGCTTGAAGGCCGCTACGCCGGAATCAAGGACTCGAGCGGCGACTGGAATTATCTCTGGCGATTGTTGCAGGCGCGAGCCAAACGCGACTTCACGGTGCTGGTGGGCAATGACGCGCTCTTCGTGCGCGGCCTGGCAGCCGGCGCGCCAGGCGTCATCTCCGGATGCGCCTGCGCCGTCCCCGAGCTGATGATTGCGTTGGAAGAAGCGGTTCGCGCCAGTCACGACGCGCGCATCGTCCGGCTGAGCGCGCGGCTGGACGAGTTCATGAGCCGCATCGACCAGTTCCCCGGCCCCTATGGCATTCGCGAGGCGCTCAGCGTTCGCGGCTTGAAGATGGGCCGGCGCGCCAATCCGCTTGCCCCGGCCACTGAGCAAATCGCCGGCGAATTCCGCGAATGGTTCCGGGGATGGCTGCCGGTGGTGCAACAGGAGGCGGCCGGGGCGTAGCATTGCCTTATGGCCGTTGAACCTCTGTCCGCCGACATGCCCAGCGAGGAGTTCCGCCGCGCCGGGCATGAGGTTGTCGACTGGATCGCGGATTTTCTCGCCGACCCGCGCCGCTATCCGGTTTGCCCGCCGTTCCCCCCTGGCGACCTGGCCGGCCGGCTTCCTTCGTCTGCGCCGGATCATGGCGAGCCAATCGAGCAGATTCTCGATGACTTTCGCAGCCTGGTGGCGCCCCATTGCGCCGTGTGGAATCATCCACGCTTCTTTTCTTATTTCTCCGTCTCCAGCAGCGGTCCCGGAATCCTCGCCGAAATGCTGATTGCAACGCTGAACATGAACGGCATGTTATGGAAGTCCTCGCCCGCGGTGACGGAGCTGGAGCAGGTGACGATGAAGTGGCTTCGCCAGTGGCTTGGTCTGCCGGAGTCGTTCTTCGGCATGATCCACGACACCGCTTCCACCAGCACGATGCATGCGATTCTGGCTGCCAGGGCGATGGCGGACCCGGCGGCGCGCGTCGAAGGGGCGGCAAATGACTTCGTGCTGTACACCTCCGAACAGGCGCATTCCTCAGTGGAAAAAGGCGCTCTCGCCATCGGCGTCGGCCAGCGAAACGTGCGCAAGATTTGCGTGGACGAAGCGTTCCGTATGCGCCCGGAAGCTCTGCACGATGCGATCCGCCAGGACCGCGCCGCGGGCAAGCGTCCGTTCTGCGTCGTCGCCACCGTCGGGACAACGTCGACCACCAGCATCGACCCTGTTCCGGAGATTGCGAATATCTGTGAGCAGGAGGATCTTTGGCTGCATGTGGACGGAGCCTATGGCGGGCATGCCGCTCTGGTGCCGGAACACCGGCAGGCGCTCGAGGGGGTCGACCGGGCGCACTCTTTCGTGATCAATCCGCATAAATGGCTGTTCACGCCGATTGACCTGAGCGCGTTCTACATCCGGCGGCCGGATGTGCTTAAGAATGCTCTGACCCTTGTGCCCGAGTACCTCCGCACCGCCGAAGATCCGCGCGTGGTCAATTACATGGATTACGGCGTCCCGCTCGGCCGCCGCTTCCGCGCGTTGAAACTGTGGTTCGTCATGCGCTATTTCGGGCGGGAGCGGATCGCGGCCATCATCCGCAACCATATTCAAATGGCGCGGACGCTGGCCAGCCGCATCGAGGCCGACGGCCGCTTCGAGCTGTGCGCTCCCACGCCGATGTCGCTGGTTTGCTTCCGGCTGAAAGGGTCCGACGAGCTCAACCGCCTGCTGCTTGACGAGCTGAACGGGACAGGCCAGGCGTTCTTTTCGCATACGGTGCTGAACGGCAGGTTTGTGCTGCGATGGGCCATCGGCAACATCCACACGACGCAGGCGGACATCGACGAAACGTGGCGGCTGGTGCGGGAGCTGGCCGCACCCCGCTTGAATCCCGTGCCGGATTCTGTTACAAGAGGGAAATCACGGAACTCGTGATCGTACAGGGGGAAGGGAATGACCAAGAAAACTTTCACATTGCTGTTGTGCACGCTGCTGGTGTCTGTTTGGCCTGCTGCTGGCCAGCAACTGACCCAGTTAAGCGGCGTCGTTACTGACCCGACCGGGGCAGTAATTCCAAACGCGACGCTTGTGCTCGAGGATGCCGACCGAGGCCTCCGGCGCGAGACGACCTCCGATTCGCAAGGGCGCTATGCGTTCCCGCAAGTGCAGCCCGGAACCTACAAGCTGACCGGTAAGGCGGCCGGCTTTGCGGAAGTGATTGTCAACAACATTGCTCTGCTGGTGAACACGCCCACCACCGTGAACGTGCAATTCGAAAAAGTAGGGGCAGTGGCGGAAACGGTCTCTGTCTCGGCGGAGACGGTGCAGGTAAACACGATCGATGCTTCCATGGGCAACGCCATCGGCAGCATGCCGATCCTTCAATTGCCTTCGTTTGCCCGCAACGTGACACGGCTTCTCCAATTGCAGCCCGGCGTGACCGTGTTCGGCAACGTCAATGGCGGCAAGAGCGATCAAGGCAACGTGACGCTGGACGGGATCGACGTGAACGATCAGATGGAGCGGACCGCGTTCACCAGCGTCCTCCGGGTGACGCTTGATTCCGTACAGGAGTTTCGCACTACCACGACCAACGCCAACGCCGACCAGGGCCGCAGCTCGGGCGCGCAGGTGTCGCTGGTGACCAAGAGCGGCTCCAACGATTGGCACGGGTCGGCGTATTGGTATCACCGCAACACGGCCACGGCAGCGAATGATTTCTTCAACAATCTTTCGGGCGTGAAGAGACCCAAGCTGCTGATCAACCTGCCAGGCGCTTCCGCCGGCGGGCCAATCAGGAAGAACAAGCTCTTTTTCTTCTTGAATTGGGAGCAGCGCAATGACCGCAGCGAGGCAAACGTGAGCCGCACGGTTCCCTCGGAGCTTCTGCGGCAGGGAGTTGTGCAGTACAGGAACAGGGACGGGCAACTGGTGCGGTTAGGGGCGCAGGATATTCGCAGCCGCATCGACCCGCGGGGGATTGGTCCGAATCCGGCGGTGTTGCAGCTTTTCAACACCTACCCGGCGCCGAACGACTTTACATTGGGCGACGGCCTGAACATCCAGGGGTTCCGTTTCGTGGCGCCGTTGCAATTACGCTGGAACACTTATACGGCGCGCTTCGACTACGCGGTGAATGCGAAACACAACCTGTTCTTCCGCGGGCAGTTGCAGAATGACCGGAGCACGGGATCTCCGCAATTCCCGGGCGAACAGCCCAACAATGCGAGTCTGGCGAATGCCAAAGGACTGGCCATCGGATACAATGCCGTGCTGGGCCCCAACATCTTCAGCAACTTCCGCTACGGCATTACACGGCTGTCTCGGGAGACGACGGGCATCCAATCGGCATCGGCGGTAAGCTTCCGCAATATCAACGACCGCTATGGCCTGACGACGGGCATTTCCCGCCAGCTCCCGCTGCACCAATTCGGCGAGGACATGAACTGGACAAAGGGCTCGCATGCGTTCCAGTTTGGCGCTATCTTCCGGTTTATCTCGAACCAATCGAATAACTTTGGGCGCTCGTTTCACAGCGCCTCCACCAATGTGAGCTGGCTGCGCGGCACCGGGGCCGACATCCAGCCGCCGGATCTGGCGCCGTCGGATCGCACAGCTTACAACGATGCCATGATGGCCCTGCTGGGCATCGTCAGTCTGGGGACGGCGCGATACAACTACACGATCGATGGCAAAGTCCTGCCCGTGGGTGCTCCCATCTCACGCGATTTCAGAAACGAGGAGTACGAAATGTACTTCCAGGACACCTGGCGTATGAAGCGAAATCTGACGCTCACCTACGGGCTGCGTTGGTCCCTGATGCCGCCGATTCATGAAGCAAACGGGGTGCAAATCTCGACCAACATCCCGATGGGCCAATGGTTCAATCAGCGCGGCGCGCTGGCGGACCAGGGAAAGAGCCAGGAAGAAGCGGGACGGATTATTTTCATCAGCAAGAACGACCCGAAAGCGCGGCCCATCTATCCGTTCCGCAAGCGCAACGTGGCGCCACGGTTTGCCATCGCCTGGTCGCCCGACGCGGAGAAGGGCCTTTCCAGGCTCCTCTTCGGCGGCGCGGGAAAGACGTCGATTCGCGCCGGCTGGGGCATGTTCTACGACGTGATCGGCCAGCCGCTGTCGCGCACCTATGACACGTCCGCTTTCGGATTCGCGTCCACCCTCTCCAATCCGTCCGGGCAGTTGACGGCCGTCAACGCACCGCGGTTCACCGGCCTCAACAACCTGCCGCCCGAACTGATCCGGCCTGCTCTGCCTGGGGGGTTTCCCATTCAGTTCCCCGCCAGCGGCGCGGGCAGTTTCGCCATCACCAACACCATCGACGACGGGCTTCAGATGCCCTACACGATGAACATGAACTTCTCGATCGGACGCGAGTTCGGCAAGGGGTGGTTCCTGCAAGGGAGCTATGTGGGGCGGCAGTCGCGGCGTTCGCTGATGAACCGCGACCTCGCGATGCCGACCAACATGACGGATCCGCAAAGCGGGCAGACGTACTTTGAAGCAGCTTCCCTGCTGGCGCAGCAGGTGAATTCGAACACGCCGGTCGCCAACGTGGGGCGCATTCCGTTTTTCGAGAATTTCTTCAACAACTTCAGAACCGCCAGTGAGACAGCGACGCAACAGGTGTATCGGGTGGCGCGGTTCTATCCGAACGATTTTACCTCGGCGCTGGCGGACATCGACGAGTTCTGCGATCCCGACTGCGGAAGGCTGGGGGCGAACATGATGATGAACCCGCAGTTTTCCGCGCTGTCGGCGTGGAGCTCGATCGCCGGCGGCAACTACCACGCCTTGCAGTGGACGCTGCGCAAGCG
>JACQDF010000031.1 GCA_016201205.1 Acidobacteriota bacterium | reverse complement strand
TCGGGTGCTGCGACACCAGGCCGAGCTGCCACTTGCCCGAAAGGCCCGTGCGGTAACCGCGCTCTTTGAGGACGTCGCCGAAGGTGAGCTCATCCTCCTGGAGCCGTTCCTTGCGGGTGGTGACGCGGCCGATGAAGTTCGCAAAACCGGTGCGGAATCCGTAGCGGCCAGTCATCAGCTCGACGCGCGACGGCGAGCAGAGCGGCGTAGCGTAGCAGGTTTCGAAACGCACGCCGCCGGCGGCCAGCCGGTCGATGTTCGGCGTGCGGTTCACGCGATGGCCGTAGCAGCCGATCTCCTTGGCGCCAAGGTCGTCGGCCAGAATGAAAAGAATGTTGGGCGGGCGCGCCTGTGCGAGCGGCGTCAGCGCGGCGGTGAGCAGGTGTCTGCGAAGCATTCGTGTCAGAGAATGAAAAGAATGTTGGGCGGGCGCGCCTGTGCGAGCGGCGTCAGCGCGGCGGTGAGCAGGTGTCTGCGAAGCATTCGTGTCAGAAAATCAGCTTCAACCCGACAAATATGCGCCGCTCGCCTTCGCCGCTCGATGTTCCGGTGACTGTGCCGAACAGCGTGTTTGCCGGGTTGGTGTTCGGGGCGTCGAAGTTCGGATGGTTCAGTGCGCCTTCGGCTTCCCCGCGTACTTGCAGCCGCAGGCCCTCGCGAATCCGGAAATTCTTGAACGCGCTCAGGTCCCACAGGTTGATGCCGGGCGCGCGCACCTGCCGAATGCGCGCCGGGAACGCGCGGATGTTGTTGGCAAGCTGAAGCCGGGAATTGGTCTCGAAGCCGCTGGTGTTGAACCACCGCTCGAGTTTCCGCTCGGCGGCCGGGAGCGAAAGCTGATCATATGTGCCGCGATAAATCACGTTGCTGAACGCCAGTGGCGCTCCGGCCTGGCCGGTGTAGATCGCCTGCACCTGCCATCCGCCGGCCACCTGGTCGAGCCAGCCCGGCGAGCCTGCGAGCAGTTGCTTGCCTTTGCCGATCGGCAACTCCCAGAGACCGCTCGCGGCGAATCGATGCGGACGATCGAGGTCGGAAACGCCGCGGTAGAGAGAGCTGTCCGTGTCGTTCAGATAGCTCAGCGCCTCCATGGTTGTCGACCAGGTGTAATTGGCCAGCATCAGAAAGCCGCCGGAGAACCGGCGGTCCAGGCGGGTGATGAGTGCGTGGTACCACGAGAATCCCGCCGGCAGCGAAGTGCTCAGGTCGGTGAAGTGCGGGTACGGCCGAAGCAATTGGCCGCGCGAGGCCGTCTGAGAGATGTAGAGAGCGGCGCCATTAAAGCCGTTGATGCCCACGAACGGATTGGTCACGTTGCTCGAAAGGAAATCGATGGCCGCCTGGTCACGGACCGGCGACGTGCTCAAATATTTTCGCGGCACGCCGTTGAACTGTGTGGTGACCTGCTGTCGTACCGATCGGCTCGCCATGTAGCCAATCTCGACCAGCGTCTTCTTCATCGGCTCCACCTGGATGTTGAAGTTCCAGCGCTGGGTGTAGGACCGCCGGCCGTCGGAGGCGAAGAATCCCGGCGTGCGACCGAGGAAGGTCAGCAGTCCGCCGGCGGAGCCCTGCGGTTTCTCCAGGCCGTTCGGAAGCGGATTGGAGATCGACGCGACGTAGGTGACGCCGTTGTTGTTGGTCGGCACGACGTTGGTGCGCTGGTTGAATCCCGGCTGGGAAACGTCGCTGAAGTCCGCGCCGAGCAGGGCGTAGAAAATGCCGTAGCCGGCGCGAATCACCATGCGCGGCGTGAGCTGATAGGCGAAACCGATGCGGGGCATCACAGCGCCGTAGTAGGAATCGCGAACGGTGCGCGGCTTGCCGCCCATGCCGAGGAACGTCACGCCGCCCAGGGTGCGGAATGCGCCGGCCGGAACTTCGGGAATCGGCGCACGCGCGTACTGCAGCCGCGCCTGCGCTTCGATCGGATTCGTCGTCGCGAAGTCGAAATCACCCGTAGCGCGGTTGTAACGCTCGACGGTCGGCGTCTCGACCTCCCAGCGCAGCCCGAGGTTGAGCGTGAGCTTTCTGGTGATGCGCCAGTCGTCCTGCGTGAAGAAAGCGTAGAACCGGCTCGATTCGGCGCGCGAGTCGTTGAGGTCCACAAAGCCGCCGGTCGGGATGCCGAACAGCAGGCTCGACAGGCCCTGCCCAAAGGGCGCATTGGGCGAATTGTCGAGCGGCCCGCGCGTATAGTTCTGATCGAAGTTCAGCCGCGGCGACACGTTGCCGTAGGTGACGCTGTTGTCGTAGAGCAGCCGCAGGTCGGCGCCGAAACGCACGCTGTGCAGGCCCTTGGTCCAGCTCATCGTGTTCAGCAGGCTGTGGGAGTAATAGGTTTGTCTGAAGCCGCCGTCGTTGCCGAGCTGGAGCAGGCCGTTCACGTTGATCTGCGGGAACGAGACGGCCTTCGGATTAAGCTCGGAAGTCAGCGACGCCGGGAACCCGAACTCCTTCAGGTCGAAGCCGATATTGTCGAACGACTGATACTCCTGGAACCAGGTGAAGCCGTAGCGCGAGTCGAGCGCCCATTCCGGCGAGATGACCCAGACGTTGTCGAGCGCGGCGCCGCGGTGAGGACGGCGGAGCGAGCGGCCCCGGACGTCGCTGCCGGCGACGTACCGGTCGAAGTGACCTTCGAAGTCCGTTCGGGAATAGCGGAAGAACATGCGGTCGGTGGCGGAGAAATTGTGATCGATGCGGACCACCGGCTGGTGCAGCACCTGGTTCTTCGGCGTGGCGATCGAGAAGTTCTGTTGGCCGTCGGAGGTTCCGGCCGTATTGGGCAGCGGGAAATACTTCAAGATGTTGCGCGCACTGGCGTCGATGCGGCTCGCGGGGATGATGTTTCCAGCGACCGGCTGGCGCGAGAGCCGGGCGCCGGCCGGCGTGGTGGTGAACGGATCGTAGATCTGGTACTGCAATCCAAGCCGCAGCAGCGCCGAGAAATCACCGTTGCGTTGCGCCTCGGTCGGAACGGCGACGTTTTGCAGCACCGGCTGCGCGCGATTGTGACTCTGGAAGCCGAACATCCAGAACGTGCGGTTCCGCCCGTCGTAGACCTTCGGGATGTACACCGGCCCGCCGACGGCGATGCTCGAGCGCCACCAGCTATCGACCGGCGTGTTGGCCTTGATCTTCTCCGGCGTCACCGGCCCGGTGGCCGGGTCGTAGATGAACTTGTTGAGGAAGAAATTCCGCGTGACCATCGGGCCCTTGGCGAGCCAAAGCCCCAGGACGCCGTGCAGTCCGTTGGTGCCGCTCTTGAGGCTGATGTTGATGGCGCCGCCGGTCGAGTGGCCGATGGCGGCGTCGTAGCTGGTGGTGTCGATGCGCAGCTCCTGGACCATATCCTGCGGCGGCACGAACGCCGTGCGGCCGCCGTAGGAATTGCTGCTCACGCCGTCGAGATTGAAATCGAAGCTGCCGAGTCCGCCTCCGGCCACGCGAGCCGCCGACGCCTGCTCGATGTTCCACGGCCCTCCGGCGGGCAGGCCCTGCAGGATCACGCCGGGCGCCAAGGTGTACAACCATGCCAGGCTTCCGCCGCGCAGCGGCAACTCCGATGTCTGCCTCGAGGTAATGACCTGGCCGACCGTGCTGGAGACGCTTTCGAGCACCGGCGTCTCGGCAGTCACTTCGATCGATTCGGTGATGCTGCCGACATCCAGACGGATATCGATGCGCAGACGTTCGCCCGTGCGCACCTCGAGGGACGGTTGCGCCCAGTGTTTGAATCCGCTCATCTCGGCTTCCAGACGGTAGGTTCCGGGGTTCAGATACGGAATCTCGTAGACGCCCTGCTCGTTGCTGACGGCGCCGACGGTGACGTGGGTTGCCGTGTTGGTTGCCTTGAGCGAAGCGCGAGGCACGGCAGCGCCGGTGGAGTCGGTGATCAGGCCCTCGATGCGGCCGCGGGGGTCCTGCTGGGCGAATAGCAAGCCAGGCATCGAGAGGACGAGTAGGGAGTTTATGCGAGCAGACACCCGTTTCATGTCTGCATCCTATCGCATTCTGCTGCGTGCCGGCACCGAGTTACAATATCCAGAACATCGAAAGCGCAATCAGCACGACGCCGGAGCGCGAAAGGCTCCCGTTCCGAAACTGAGGATCGCGGAGCCGAAGGCGCTGAAAACGCAGTCCTTTACTTTGCGCTAACAAGTAAAGAGATGGCGGAAGCAACCCTTTCAACCAAGAATCAAATTGTGACCCCGCGAGAGTTGGGATTAGACCCAATACTGCTCACTTTGTCTTCGGTGGGGTCAGGCTTTCAGCCTGCCGCCGGGCTTCGGCCGGGCTTCGGCCAGGCTTCGGCCCGGCGCGGCACTCAGCGCCGGAAAGCCGGCGGCAGCCAAGAATGGCCGCCCCACACGGTTAACTGACTCCTCGCACCGCCCAGGCTCGCGCCTTCATGCGAAACGCGCCATCCGGCCTGCTGCCCAGCAGCTCTTTTCGCAGGCGATTCCTCAGCGCGGAACGCTTCTCCTCAGAGAGCCCGGCGGCGTAGCTGCCCGCCGGCCCCTGGCCTTGCAGAAAAGGCGCCCAGTAATCGTCGAAGGAGCGAAACTCGAGTGTGATCCTCAATTCCGTCTCCCGCACCTCCCTCAGACCGGCCTCCCTCCAGAGATGACCCAATTCTCCTCGGCGGCAAAACGGCATGTTCTTCTCATCCCATCGGGCCGCGGCCGGGTCGAGTGCAACAGCGGCGTTCCAGAACACGCGGAGCATCCTCATTCCTTCGGGGTAGTCCCAAACCGCAGCGGCTACGACGCCGCCCGGCTTGCTGACACGGCGCATTTCCGCCAGAGCTTTGCGGGCGTCCGGAATAAAGTTGATCACCAGCAAAGACACGCTGGCGTCGAACGCTCCATTCGCGAATGTGAGCTTCTGCGCATCGCCGGTTTGAAACTGCACGCGGGCGTTCCCCGTCCGGCTTGCGGCAAAATCCACGTACGTCCGGGAAGGATCAATTCCGACGACTTCGGACCGGCGGGTGGCCGCGGCAATCGTGAAGGCGAGCACACCTGTCCCGGATCCGATGTCGAGGACGCGTGCCCCATCCCGCACATGAGCAAACCGCCAAAAGAGCGGCGCCAGCTTCCGGCTCCAACGTCCCATGAACTGCTCGTAGCCGGATGCCTCGGTGAACACACCGGAATCCGGCTGCTGCCCTCTCATACAACCTCCCAGCATCAAGATGGTGGCCGGAAGCAGTCTCATGGAACACCAGCCAGCGCCCGCTTCAGCTCAAGCACTGTCTCCCGGCGCCGCGGGTCGTTCACCAGGTTGCGATATTCGTGCGGATCGCTGGCGTGGTCATAGAGTTCGGCTCCCAGGCGCCCTTCATCCCATTCGGTATAGCGGTATCGCTCCGTGTGCAGGCACCGCCCCAGCTTGTTGCCTCGGGTGACCACCGTGTACGCGGGACGGCTCCAGGAAGCTTCCGGATTCTCGAGCAACGGCCGAAGGCTGGCGCCTTGGAGACCGGACGGGACGCTCAGACCAAGGCAATCCATGAGCGTAGGATAAAGGTCGATCAATTCGACAGGTCTCCGGCACACAGCGCCTCGATCACGAACCTGCGGCCCCACAACGATCAGCGGTACGCGCGTCGACCGCTCGAACAGAGTCACTTTGTTCCACCACCCATGCTCGCCGAGATGCAGTCCATGATCGCCAAAGAACACAATGGTTGTTTCCGAAGCCAGCCCGGAGGCGTCCAGCACTTTCCCAAGCTGCGCATCCATGAATGAGGTGCAGGCGTAGTAGGCGCGGCGAAATTCGCGTCCTTCGAGCGGCCCCAGGTTGTGACGCACCGGCGGATAGGCGGCCGGGGGAATGTCGGATTCATCATCGGCAGGATGCTCCGGCCCGCGAATCATCTCCAGCGGATACGGCTCGTAATAACGCTTGGGCGCAATATAGGGATCGTGCGGCTTGCGAAATCCGACCGCCAGGAACAGAGGTTTGTCGCGCTGCTGCCGCAGAATGGTGATCGCCTCTTTTGCAATCAGCCCGTCGGGCTGGTCCTCGTCCGTCCCTTCGGCTGCCAGCCAGCGGAAGAAAGCGAATTTGCCGCCGGTGAGGTTGCGGCCTTCCCCGCGAGTCCCCGCGGCGGTGTCGGGCCGCGGATTCAGCGAGAGGTCCCAGTCATCGGGGCCATCCATGCCGTCGTGATAGATCTTGCCCACACGGGCTGTATAGTACCCCTGCCGTCGCAAGTACTCGGGTAAGAACACCGCCTCTCTGAGTTTCGATCGGGGATTGGTCTGATTGTCGAAAATGCCCGTGCGTTCCGGATACCGCCCGCTGAGCAGCGAGGTCCTGGACGGATTGCACACAGGGTACTGGCAATAGGCGCGGTCAAAGCGAATGCCGTGCTGCGCCAGCCGGTCCACATGCGGCGTCCGCACCAGCGGATGCCCGTAGCACCCCAGGTCGGTGTTCAAATCATCAACCGCAAGCAAGAGGATGTTCTGGCGGCGCTGCGCCAGCAGCCACCAGGGAGCGAACAGCCTCGCCCGCGCCGAAAGCATGTCTCCAGGATATCCCTTACCTGCCATAGGGCAATTCACATTTTTTCGAAAATTGTTTCGGAAGGATTAAACTCTTGCCCGCTTTGCGCGTTTATATATGTGAGCAATGAGAAGCGAAATGAGCGCGGCCAGCCATGAGCATCAGCAAGCATTGATCCTCCAGGCGGATGGGAAGCTCGCCCTGGCGGAGGACTTCTGCCAAGCGGCCTTGCGAATCAAGAGGGCAGAAGAGAGGGACACCGAGATGGCGGGCATCCTGAACACGCTCGCCTCCATCCGCCTGGACCTTGGGGACGCCACCGAAGCCCGGCGCGATGCGATCTGCGCGGTCGAGATTCTGGCGGATCGGGGTGACCCGGGCAAGGATGCGGAGGCCGACCGGCTGCGGGTGCGCTCGCTGTGCCTCATCGCTCGCAGCCATATGCAGATGCACGAATATGACCAGGCCCGCCCGCTGCTGGAGCGTGCGCTGACGCTGGCCGGCTTCTGCCTCGAGGAGGAAAGCGCGGAGCAGTGTCATGTGCTGCTCCTGCTCGGCAAGCTGTGCCACCAGGCCGGGCACTGGCATGAAGCGCACGAGTACTACCTGCGCGCGCTCCACATGGCCGAACAAACTTTTGACGCCTATCATGGCGAGGTAGCCAATGCGTGCCACCACCTGGCGCAGCTTGCCGAAGGCTGGGCAAAGCCCGAGGATCTGCATCCTTATGCGCGCCTCGGCTACGAGATCCGCTCTTCCATCTTCGGCTCGACGCATCCGCTGACGGCGGCCGCTCAAGGCGGCTGGGCCATGGTGCTCGAGCAGATGGGGGATACGAGGGATGCGAACGACAAGTACCTGCATGCGCTGGCGATCTTCGACCGGCACTTCGCCGGCGAGCAATGTGAATTGTCCGTGAATCCGGAGCTGCTGCGAGATTACGCCGTCTGCCTGCGCGGCGCGACCAGACACTTGATTGCGGAGGGCCGGGGCGCCGACGCATGCGAATTCTCCGAACGCGCCCAGCAGGTCTTCGAGCGCGTCCTGGGAAAGCGGCACCCGTTCGTGAAGCAATGCCGCCGGGAACACCAGGCACTGCTGAGGTCCACGCCTCGAGGGCGCCGGCACAGCCGCTACAGCGCCTGGGAATGGTGGCGCAGCTTCTCATTCATCCGCTGACCAGCGTCTCGCATAGCGCATCAAGATCGTCCGCCCGCTGCCGGATCAGCGCCTCCGCCAGCAGCTTCAACCCGCGCACGTTCGCCCGGGAGGCGTCATCCATGTCCTGCAACCGCGGATCCAGCGCCGGCTGAAACCGGCAGTACCGCTTCTCGAGCAGTAGCCGCAACTGGTAATCCACCGTGCTGCTGACCCCGTCAAAGGCGATGTCAAGCACCGGTTTCGCCCACCGCGCCAGACCCCACCGCCGCGCGGCATCCACTGGAAGCGGGCGTGTGAGCGAGCCAGTCCCCAGCGAGACGAGCATCACGTCCTCTTGGCCGAACATCCGCCTGGCTTCCACCAGCGCGCACATCGCCGGATTGTTTGCATAGAGGCCGCCATCCACCAGCGCATAGTAACCGGCTGCTCCGCCCGTCTCGATCTTGAGCGGCTCAAAATAGGTGGGCGCCGCCGACGTGGCCCGGGCCGCCTGTTTCATCGGGAAATCATAGCCGGCGTCGGCCCGCGCCATGCTGCTGCGGAAGAAGAACGGGAAACGCCGCTCGATTTCGTAGCTCGTCACCAGCACGTCGGCCAATGCGTTCCTCAGGCGCGCATCGCCGAAGTAAGCCTCCAGCACGCTCTCGATGCCCTCGATGGGATAGCCGCCGCCCAGCCAGCGCCGCCACGCCGGGCGCGAAAAAATCGTGCCTCCGCGTTCCTCGTAGAGGCCCGCCAGCGCTTCCGCCGGATACTGCGGGTTGCCCTGCGCGTCCGGCTTCACCAGTCCCAATGCCAGGATGCCGCCCGTGGAGGTGCCGGCAATCAAGTCGAAAAGTCCCGCCGCCGGCTTGCGCGTCTGCCGCTCGATTCTCGCCAGCACCAGGGCGGGTACGATGCCGCGTATCCCGCCGCCGTCGATAGAAAGCACCTTCCGCATGACATCGCCCAGCCAAAGAGTACCGCGCCGCTGTGCCGCTGCCCCCTGGTCTGCTACTCTCTGGAAACGGCAACTTGCGTTTTTTCCGGGAGTTGTGCATTCTAGAAAGATTTGATCCGGTGGTGACTCTGCTAAAACACCATGGTATCTGCTGAGCGAATTCTCCAGACGGCGGCCGGATTCCAGGCCGCGCGCCACCTGATGGCCGCCTCGGCCATCGGCCTCTTTGAGGCGCTGGCCGGCGGACCGCAGCCTCTGGACACGATCGCGGCACGTTGTGGCATCCCGGCGCGCACCATGAGAATCAGCGCGGACGCGATGGTTGCTCTGGGGTTGCTGAGCCGCCAGGGCGACTGCTACGCCAATTCTCCCGAGGCGGATGCCTTCCTCGCCGGAAAATCTCCTTCCGATCTCCGTCCTTTTCTCCGCTTTTGGTCTCAGCTCAGCTACCCGCGCTGGATGATGCTCGAGGAATGCCTCCGGGCTGGCGCCGGTTCTGCCTCCTTCCTCACCGGGTTGACCGAAGATGAGCAAAAGATCTTTTCCGAAGGCGTCGAAGCCATCACCACCGGAAGCGCCATGGCCCTGGCTGACTGCTACGATTTCAGCGGCCACCGGCGGCTGCTGGATCTCGGCGGAGGAACCGGCTCCTTCCTGCTCCCGATCCTCGAAAAGCATCCGGCGCTGGAGTGCGCTCTGTTCGAGCTTCCCAGCGTCATTGATCTCGTCCGCCGGCGCGGCAATCCCGCGCGGCTGCACCTGATCGCCGCCGACATGATGCGCGATCCGATCCCGAACGGCTACGACGCCGTCCTGATGGCCAATGTCCTTCACTGCTTTTCGGCGAATGAGAACCAGGATTTGCTGGAGCGCATCCGCGCGGGCGTTGAGCCCGGAGCGCGCCTGTTGCTGGTGGATTTCTGGCTGGATGCCACCCGCACGCAGCCCGTTTTTGCGGCCCTCATGTCCGGCGAATTCCTCCTCGATACCGCCGGCGGCCAGTCTTATAGCGAAGACGAAGGCCGCTCGTGGCTCGAAGCCACCGGATGGACATTTGTGGGGATGCAACCGCTCGGAGGGCCATCGGCAGTCCTGATTGGGGAAGCGGCAGCCTGAGCCGCACCGGCAGCCCCCAGCAAGTCCCGGCGCTTCAGCCGCAGCTTCTGAAAGTCCGTCCCTTTGATCACGTAGTACCAATCCGCGAATCTGTTCGTCATCTCACGCGCCAGCCGCTCGCCCGTTCCGGAGGAATCCCCGTACTTGGCCGCTCTCTGTCCATCCCAGCTTACGGTCACGAACAGATAGCGATTCTCGCCGCCGCCCGGCGGCGATGCCTTTGCATCGCCGGACGTCGCCACCTCGCCGAATCGCAGCACATACGCCAGCCCGTTCGCCGTCTCCACCACCATCTCGCCTTCGTTGGCCAGCAGACGCCCGTTCGGCGCCAGAAAGAATCCGCGCTGCCGCATCGACATCGCCCCTTCCAGGCTCATCTCGAGCTTCCCGCTTCGCAGCCCCTCGGCCATTGACGGCGGCTTGGGGCGCACATCTTCGATCCTCAGATTGTCGAGCGTCGCCGCCATCGCGCTCACCGCTGCTTTGTGGAACGCCTCGCCGCCTGCCATCTTCCATTGTCCGGCCTCCTGCGTGAGTTGCACCTGCTCGACGTTCACCAGCCGGCCCAACTGCTCATCGATGGAGTAGCTGACAATGGTGACGCGCCGGATCGACGCCGCCGCGATCCGCAGCAACCCCGCGTTCACCCAGTCGGCAAAACGCGCCGACGGATCGGCTTCCGTCTTCACCGCGTACACCCGCTTATCATTGGGCGTGCGCACGTAGCGGTAGCCCGCTTTCCCTTCCACCGGCTTGCCCAGCACAAAATCCGCCAGCGCCTCCTTGCGCGCGTCCCGCAGCGTCGCCCGCTTCCCGCGGCCCGTGAGCGAGGGATTCCTGGGATCGAGCGGATCGATCACGCCGTACTTGCCGTGCTCGGCCGCCGACTCGGTCACCACGCTTTCCTTCTTCAGGTCCATCAGCGCTCCGGCTGTTTTCACCAGCCGGTCGCCGATATCGATGACGTAGTTGTTGTGCGACGGCAGCACCCACCTCCCTTTGTAAAACTCCACCTGAAACGGCCGCGCGCTGGCTGTCGCCTCATCGTAGTCCACTACTTCAATCGTCTTCACCGCTTGGGGGTCGGTGAAAGCTGGATAGAACGCCTTCCCTGTTTCGCTCAGGATCGCCGCCGTTCGCCGCTCCGGCTCGACGATCACCGCCGCGGCGGCGAGCAGGATCGCCACAGCCGCAAATGCCGCCGTTTTGACCGCTTCCTTCATGCCACCCGCTCCCCGACCAGCCGGTCCACTGGCGTGCCGATCCGCTCGCGCGCCAGCCGCCGCGCCGACACGAGCAGAAACACCACAAACGCCGGCACCGGCGGCAGCGCCACCGCCAGCAGCTTGATCGTGTTCTGGATGCCGCGAATGGAATTTTCCATCTCGGCGCGGCTCCCCTCGATCTGCCGCTGCTTCTCGTCCTCGATCGTCTGCCGCGACACCACCAGCCGCCTGTTCTCGACGTTCTGAACATTCGAGATCATGATCTGCTTGCCTTGTTCATCCAGGTCCCGGCGTTGCTCGATCTCGCGAACCGCGCGGTCCAGCCGCGCCTGCGCCTCTCGCAGCCGCGCCTCGGCGATGGCCTCCGCTTCCTGCGTCTGCTTCAGCCGCTGTTCATCGTATTGCCGCGTTCGCGCCTCGACCGCCTC
Source organism: Acidobacteriota bacterium (assembly GCA_016201205.1). Taxonomy (GTDB): domain Bacteria; phylum Acidobacteriota; class Terriglobia; order Bryobacterales; family Bryobacteraceae; genus CADEFT01. The sequence goes on along the minus strand of JACQDF010000031.1, from coordinate 32,281 downwards.
CAGCGTCCGGTGCCGCGGCCGGCGCTTGCGCAGAGCAATGAACGACGGATCCCCCGCCAGCTCATCGACGGCATTCAGCAGAAACGTGACGTTGTCGAAGTTCAGATTCTCGATCCCGCGCCTTCGCAATTCGAAAAACTGCTCGCCCATCAGATCGAGGTCCGCCACCACGATCGCGCGTACCGGCCCGGTCACGCGCGCCGCCAGCACATGTTTCGCTTTGTCCGATTTGCGCTCGACGTTGGGATTCATCGCCACGCCGAACAGCGAGCGCTGCACCAGGTCCTCCCAGCGCACGGCGCCTGAATCCTGCGTCGTCTCGAGCAGCGGTGAGAACTTCCCGGCCGCATCCGTTCGCGGCTTCAGCTCGCCCGGATACAAGAGCACCATTTCCTGCAACCCCGAAGTCACGGCTTCCTTCGGGTTGAATCCATTGCCCACGAACACAAACTCTTTGGGCAGCGACTTCAACTGCGGATGGGGGTTGTAGTCGTCCCACAGGATGCGATTTGTCTGCCAGGTGACGCCCAGTAAGTCGAGCAGCGGGCGGAGATTGGTCCTGGCCGCCGCGGCTGATGCGCCCGTCAGCGACATCCCTTGCGACGCGATCTCGTTGGGCGCCAGCTCGAGGTTGAACGCCGGCATCGGATCCAAGAACACGAGCAGCGGCTTGCCCTGCCTGGCGTAGGCCGCCAGCCGTTCGAGTGGGGCCGGCGCAAGCGTGTGCGGCAGCGGAACGATCAGCGCATCCAGATCGTCCGGATACGCGGCGTCCGGCGTCACCTGCATCACCTCGTATTGCTTCTTCAATTCCCCGACGATCGACCAGTCGCTCGACTGCTGGCGGCTCTGAAAATCAAATCCCCCGAACAGCCTGGCCTGGGTCGCCAGAATGCCGATCTTCTTGCGTCTGGCCCGCGAGACGACGCGCACACTCCGCATCAGCTCGTACTCCACCGGCAGCCCGCGGTCAAGAAATGGGATCACGAATTCCTCGCTTCCACAGGTGAACGCCAGGCCGAGGAAAATCTCGTTCAACGCCGCCGATTCTTCCGTCACCGGCACCCGGAACGGCCGGATGTTGTAGCGCTCCTGCGCCTCGCGGGCCGCCGGCGTATATTTGACCGTCTCGACCATCCGCGTGTGCAGCGCCTCGCCGCCGGCTACGTCAAATTCGCGCAGCGTGTCCACCAGCGCGCGCCGCGCCGGTAGATACGCACGCGGAACTTCCGGGCTCAGGTAGGCGTGAATAAACACCGGCTGCCGGGCATCCAAACCCGCCAGCAGCTTTTTCGTATCAGGCGACAGCGAGTGAATCTTCTCCGAGGTCGCGTCCCAGCGCACGCGGATCTGCGATGCCAGCGTCGCCAGGCTGGCCGCCATCACCAGCACGGCCGCAAAGCGCGCCGGAAAATGGAACTTCATCTTCGGCGCGTTGGGCCCCGTCAGCCACCGCCGCCGGCCCAGCAGCGCCACGTTCGCCCAAAAGGCGGCCGCCGCAAGCGAAACGAAGTAAACGACGGCGCCCGCGGTCACCACGCCGCCTGCCAGATCGCGAAACTGCTCGACCACGCTCAGCCCCTCGAGCACGCGCTGCGGCCCGCCTTGCAGCACCGCGCCCGCGCGGTGCAGAAACACCGGCACGGCGCAAAACAACGCACCGAGTATAAACGCGACCGTCAGCGTGTCCGTCAGGATCGAGCCGAGCATGGCCACCGCCAGCAGCGATGCTCCCATCAGCCAGTAGCCGAAATAGGTCGAGACCATCAGCCCCGGATCGGGGTTGCCCAGCCAGGAGAGCACCGCCACGTGACTTACGCTGAACAGCAGGCACACCGAGTAAATCGCCACCGCCGCCAGATACTTGCCCATCACGATTTGCACATCGCTCGCCGGCAGCGTCAGCAGCAGCTCTTCGGTGCCTTGCCGCTTTTCCTCCGCCCACAGCGTCATGCAAATGGACGGAAGAAGGAAAACGAGCAGGTATGGGAAATAGGCGTTGAGCTGGTCCAGGTTCGCCAGGTTGGTGGCGAAGAACGCCTCCTGCCAGAACGCCGCAATTGCGCTCAGGAACACGAACAGCGCGATGAAGACGTAGCCCGTCGGCGTGCTGAAGTATCCCGCCAGCTCGCGTAGAAAGACCGCCCGTATCATGAGTGCTCCATCCCGGTAAGACTCAGAAAAGCCGCCTCCAGTGTTCCCCACTGCTCCCGCATCTGGTCCGGCGTTCCGTCATACTGAATTCGCCCGCGGTTGATGAACACGACGCGGTCCGCCATTGCTTCCACTTCCCGCAGGATGTGGGTGGATAACAGAACTGTTTTCTCGCGCCCCAATTCGCGGATGGTCCGCCTCGCTTCCAGAATCTGGTTCGGATCGAGGCCGGAAGTGGGCTCGTCCATGATGTACACGTCCGGCTCGTGCAGCAGAACCTGCGCCATGCCGACGCGCTGCCGGTATCCTTTGGACAATTTGCGGATGCTTTTTTCGATCACGGCTTCGAGCGCGCACCGCTGGACCACATCTCGAATCCGCGCAGCGAGCCGCTCCGCCGGCAGTCCACGGGCGCGTCCGAAGAATCTCAGAAGACCGAGCGGCGTCATCTCCGGATACAGCGGCCCGTTCTCCGGCAGATATCCGAGTTTGCGCGCCGCTTCCATGCGGCTTCCGTTCACATCGAGCCCCGCGATGCGGGCCGTTCCGGACGTTGGCGTGAGAAAGCCCGTCAGGATCCTCATCGTCGTTGACTTCCCGGCTCCGTTCGGACCGAGGAACGCGCACACCTGGCCCCGCGGGACAGCGAAGGTGACATCCTGAATCGCTGCGAATTTGCCGTACAGCTTGGTGAGGCCGATCGCCTCGATCATGGGTGCGGTGTTCACGGCGTCCATGGCCGGCACAAAGGCTGGAAACTAACCAGCATACAAGATTCGGGATGGACGCATCCGTTACTTGAGATCTCGCCAGGCATAATAGCCGATGATCGTCTTGGCGTCGCAGATCTTTCCTTCCCGGATCTGCTTCCTCACCCACCGTTCGTCAAACCAGCCGCATTCGAGGTGCTCCTCGCCGGCCGGCGCAGCGTCGCCTTCCACTATGCCCCGCGCCAGGAAAATCGTCATCTTCTCCTGCTGGAATCCCGGGCTCGGATAAAACGAGAGCAGCTTCTTCCACGACCGTGCGCGGCAGCCCGTCTCCTCCCGCAGCTCGCGTTTGGCCGCCTCCAGGCCGGATTCCCCCGGATCAATCATTCCCGCGGGCAACTCCCACATGTACTCGCCCGCCGGATGACGATACTGATTCACCATCAGGATCTGCTTTAGCGCATTCACCACCATCACCACCGCCGACCCGCCGTGCTCGACCACGATCCGGCGGATCTTGTGTCCCTGCGGGTCCTTCACCCAGTTGTCGCTCACCGCGAAGATCGGCGTCGTCAGCATCCGTTTGGAAGAAATCACACGCGCTTTCTTCATCTCGCCTTGTCCACCATCACCTTCCCGAATCTCTCGTTCCGCCCACTGCTTCTTCGAACTTCGCGAGCGGCAGCGTGTTGATCACATCCATGGCCCGGAGCCATCCGCGCCGCGCAGTGGCCACCCCAAAATGCATGTTGTGCAAGTGCTTGGGATGATGCGCGTCGGTCGAGATGACGAACCGCGCTCCGCACGATTGCGCCTGGCGGATCAGCGGCGGAGGCAGATCCAGGCGCTCGGGACTGGCGTTGATCTCGAGCAGCACCCCGCGTTTGGCCGCCGATTTCGCCACCCGCTCAAAATCAAAATGAAAGCCGTCGCGGTGAAGCAGCAGGCGGCCCGTCGGATGTCCCAACGCCTTCACATGCCTGCACTCGATGGCCGCCAGCAGCCGATCGGTCATCTCGGAGGCATCCAGGTTCATGTAGCCGTGCACGCTCGCCACCACGAAATCGAGCTCCGCAAGCGCGTCCTCCTCCAGATCCATCTTCCCATCGCGGCGGATGTCGCACTCGAGGCCGGAAAAAATGCGCAGCCCCAGCCCGTCCTGGTTCAGTTGCCGCACCTGCCTGGCGAACTCGACGGCCCGTGTTTCGTCGAGTCCGTTGGCCATCGCCAGCGCCTTGGAATGATCGGTGATGGCGATGTACTCATAGCCGAGATCCCGCGCTGCTTCCGCCATCTCGAGAAGAGTGGCGCGCCCGTCGCTCTCCGTGGTGTGCATGTGCAGATCGCCGCGGATGTCTTTGGTTGCGATCAGGCACGGCAGCAGGCCTTGCCCGGCGGCGTCGATTTCGCCCTGGTTCTCGCGCAGCTCCGGCGGAATCCATTCCAGTCCGAGCGTCGTGTAGATCTCCTCCTCCGACTTGCCCGCGACCCGCTTCTCATCCTCGAGCCGGAACAGGCCGTACTCGCTCAGGGTGTAGCCCATCTTCAGTGCGCGGTTGCGAAGACCGATGTTGTGTTCCTTGCTGCCGGTGAAATACTGGAGAGCCGCTCCAAAGCTTTCCTCCGGGAGCGCCCGCACGTCGACCTGCAATCCCTCGAGGCCCATCCGGGCGCTGGCCTTGTTTTCGCCCTTGCCGAGCACTTCATGCACCCGGGGATGCCGCACAAACCGATCGAGCGCCTCGGCTGCGCCGGGTCCGGTGATCAGGATGTCGAGGTCGCCGACGGTCTCTTTGCCGCGCCGAAAGCTTCCCGCCGCCGTCACTTTCTCGACGCCGTGGATCTGGCCGAAGTATTCGGCCAGCTCGCGGGCGACGCTCTCGGCGAAGTGCAGCAGAAAGCGCCCCGCACTCTGCCGGTACTGCGCAATCGAGCGCAGCACTTTTTCTTCGAGCTTCGCTCCCATGCGAGGCAGCGTCCGCAGCTTCTGCTCCCGGCACAACCGCTCGAGCCCGTCGATGGTGCTGACGCGGAAGTGCTCCCAGATGAGACGGATCGACTTCGGCCCCAGCCCCTGGATCTTCAGCATCTCGAGCGCGGTCGGCGGATAGCGCTCCAGCATCTGATCGCGCCGCTCGAAGGAGCCGCGCTGTGCGATCTCTTCCAGCGCCGACGCCAGGCCTTTGCCGATGCCCGGAATCTGGGTGACGCTGCGGGCGGCGTCTTTGAGGATGTCCTCGATGCGCTCCGGATATCCTTCAATCGCCGACGCGCCGTTGCGATAACTGCGGATCCGAAAAGGATCCTCGCCCGCGATCTCCATCAGATCGGCCGTCTCGGCAAGCAACTGCGCGATCTCGCGGTTCTCCATGATTACTTCCTGTACGGCCGGATCCACTCGAGAAACCGGCGTGCATACCGGTCCAGCGTCTCCTGATCGCCGCCATCCACCAGAGGCGAGCACATCTCATAGGCGGCCGTGCCGACGAATCCGTTCTTCAGCAGCGCCTTGAAAAAACTCTTGTAATCGATGAAGCCCTCGCCCATTGGCACAGCGACCACATTTGGCGTCTGCTTTTCGTAATTCACCAGTGCGGGGTCGTATTTGTAACGCGGCCGGAGTTGGTAATCGGCCACCGTGGTGTGCACGGTGAGCGGGGCCATCCGCTTCGCCGCAGCCGCCAGGCCGGCGCCGTGCAAGGCGGGCGCCCAGGCGTCGAACATCGCCCTGCAATTGGGTTCGTTGACGGCGCGCACAAGGTCGTGCATGGATTCATAGCCGACGCCGATGTCGTGATGGTTCTGCACCCCGAGGATCACGCCCAGATCGGCCGTGCGCCGCGCGCATTCACGAAGCGTGTCGGCGATGAGCCGCCACTGCCGCGAAAAATCGGCCGCCGGATTCTCGTAGCCGGTGAAGATGCGCACGCGGTCGCTGCCCAGGTCCTTGGCCAGCCTTGCCAGCCCGAGGATGTAGTGCGTCTGGATCTCGCGATGCGGAACCTCCCCATGTTCGAGGTCGGCCGTCAGGTTCGTGTAGCCGGCCAGACAAACATGGCGGATCTTGTTCTTATCGAGCAACTGCCGCAGCCGGGCGCGCTCCTTGGATCCGTACTCGAGGATGGACAGATGGGGGCGCTTGGCCATCAGCATCACGCCGTCAAAGCCAAGCTCGGCCGCTTTGCGGACAAAGTCTTCAACACTCAAGAATGCCTGGCCCCACAGGCCGGCATAACTGACCGAATGCAGCAGGACTCCCTGGATCATGACGCGCTTCTCCTACTGAAGACCAAGCAACCGCGCCGGATTCTGCTTCACGATGCGGTTCATCTGTTCTTCGGTGACGCCCTCCTGGTGCAGACCGCGAAAGACGGCCTCCAAGCCATCCGGATGCAGCGGATTGCCCTGTTGGCCGAGATCGCTCGAAAGGATCACCGACTCCCAGCCCACTCGTCGCATGGCCCCGGCGTATTCCTTGAAGCTCGAGCTTTTCGTCTGGCCGATCACGGCATTGCCAACGAACTCGACCATCGCGCCAAGCTGCGCCGCTTCGCGCAGCTTGGCCGGCGTCATGGCCACTGGTTTCAGCATGCCATGCGTCACCACGATCGATGTGACGCCGCGACGCTTTGCCTCGCGAATCAGCATCAGGACTTCGGCGGGCGTCGAATGCCCGGTCGCCAGCACCAGCTTGTGCCTGGCGATCAGGTCGAGCACTTCGAGCACTTCCGGCAGCAGGCTTCCGCTCCGCGAGACGGAGACATAGGGTCGTGATTCGTTGTTCGATTTCACCTGGTTCTCGGAATCGAAGGTGGGCATCCAGACCAAGCGGCCCCAGCCGCCGGCGACGCGAGTCATGCGCTCGACTGCCGCCGGATTCACGCCGCCCACGGTGCGGTTGAGCGCGATGCCGCCGAACACTTCGATGCCGGGCGTCTGAGTGCGCGCCAGCGCCGCCCAGGAGGCCGTCGGCTCGTAGTGATTCTTAAGCACCAGCGCGCGGAAACCGCGCTCCTTGGCCAGCTTCACCAGCGACAACGCATCGATCGAGCGCGGCACGCTATCCGGACCACAATGCGCGTGGATGTCCACGACGCCTTCGAGTGTCTGCGCACGGGCGGCTCCCGCGAGCAGCAGCAACCAGGCGAAAGTCTTCATCGGGGGGCTCCTTGATCAAGCTAGACTGGTTGATTATGCCAAAAGAGTATGCGGCCCCGCCGCGGATGCAGATTGACGAAAACAAAGACTATACAGCAACTCTCGAAACAACGCGCGGCAGGATTGTTTGCCAACTGTTCGCCAAGGATGCGCCTGCGACCGTCAACAACTTCGTCTTCCTGGCTCGGGACCAGTTCTATGATGGCACCACGTTTCACCGCGTGATCCCGGATTTCATGATCCAGGGAGGCGACCCGGAAGGGACAGGCCGCGGCGGTCCCGGTTACCGGTTCGAAGATGAGTGCCGGAACAACCCGAATCGGCACAGCGTGGGCGCCCTATCGATGGCCAATGCCGGCCCAAACACCAACGGCAGCCAGTTCTTCATCACGCACGTCGTTTGCGACTGGCTGGATGGGAAACACGCCGTGTTCGGCAAGGTGGTTTCCGGACAGGACGTGGTGAACGCGGTCGAGCAGGGGGACACGCTGATCCGGGTGACGATCGCGGAGCAGTGAAACCGGTGAAGCGGCCAATCCTGGCCGCAGCCGCCTTTCCAGGCGGCTACTAACCCCGCTGAAAGCGGGCTGCGGGCTGAAAGCCCACCCCACAAGTGCTGGTGATAGCCTGTCCCCGGTTTTGATAGAATGCGCTCAGATGCGCCTGGTCGCCGGAATGCTGCTCGCCTTGGCCTGCTATGGCCAGCGGACCGACGCGCTCGAGTTCTTTGAATCCAAAGTGCGCCCGGTGCTGGCGAAAAACTGCTTCCCCTGCCATACACAGGCAAAGCAGGGCGGGCTGGAGATGGTTTCGCGTGAGTCGCTGCTGAAAGGCGGCAACTCCGGACCGGCGATCAACGTGGACCGCCCGGAGGAAAGCCTGCTGGTGAAAGCCGTGCGCCACACGCACGAGCGGCTGAAGATGCCGCCTTCGGGCAATCTGAGCGACTCGGAGATCAATGATCTGCTGATGTGGATCCATCGCGGCGCCGTCTGGCCCGCGGCTGAGGCTGCCAGATCCAGCGACTACAAGATCACCGCCGGGCAGCGCTCGTGGTGGGCTTTCCAGCCGGTTCGCAAGCCGGCGCCGCCGGCCGTGAAGGATCAAGCCTGGCCGCAATCCGACGTCGACCGCTTCCTTCTGGCCGCGCTCGAAGCAAAGGGGCTCAAGCCCGTGAAGCCGGCAGCCAAACGCGGCTGGATCCGGCGGGTTACCTACGACCTGACAGGGTTGCCTCCAAAGCCCGAAGATGTGGACGCATTCTTGCGGGACAATTCAGCCGGCGCACGCGCCACAGTGGTCGACCGGCTGCTGGCGTCGCCGCACTTCGGCGAGCGATGGGGCCGCCACTGGCTCGACGTGGCGCGCTATTCCGACGACCTGCTCAACTCGACGCAGGATCAGCCCTATGACAACGCTTACCGCTATCGCGACTGGGTGATTCAGGCTTTCAACGACGATATGCCTTACGACCTGTTCGTGAAGGCGCAGATCGCCGGCGACCTGGTGGACGGGCGACGCAAAAACAAGCTGATCGCCGGGCTGGGTTTCTATGCATTGAGCCCGCAGTTTCAGGATGACAGGGTCGACGTGACCGGCAAGGCGTTCCTCGGGCTGACGGTCGCCTGCGCGCAGTGTCACGATCACAAGTTCGATCCGATTCCCACCAGGGACTACTACGCGCTGCTCGGCGTGTTCACCAGCACGGCGGAGGGCGAGTTTCCACTGGCGCCCGAAAGCGTCGTCAAAGAATACAAGGCTCGCAAAGAGGCGCTCGAGCAGCAGGAAGCCAGGCTGAACAAGTATCTGGACGAACAGGCCAAGCAGCTTTCCGAAGTGCTGGCTCATCGAACGGCGGATTACTTGCAGGCGGCGAGAAAAATTTCCGCCGGAGCGGACGGGAAGCAAACGGCGGCTGAAAGGAAGCTGGATGCGGGCACGCTGGAGCGCTGGGTCGAATATCTGAAGCTGCCTTCTCACGAGCATCCATTCCTCAAAGGCTGGCAGGAAGAGAGCGCCCTGAGCGCGGAAGCGTTTCAGCAGACCTTGCTTGCCGTCTGGACGGAGCAGAAGGAGATCGAGGAGAAGAACTTCATCCGCCTGGGCGGCTCGAATGCGCGCAACGATCTCGCGCGGGCCGACCTGCTTTCTCTGCCGCGCGACAAGTGGCTGTTGTGGCGCGATGTCTTTTCCAGCCAGCGGTTCGCCAAATTCGACAGCGGCATCCTTTATTACAAGACCGACAAGCTCGACCGCTTTCTTTCCGGCGAATGGAAAGCGCATCTGGACGCTCTGCGCGCCGAGCGGGACCGGCGCAAGCAGGCCGTTCCGGAGCGCTACCCCTATTACCACATCGTCGAGGACCGTGCGAAGCCGAAAAATGAGCGCGTGCGGATTCGCGGCAGCGCGGAGAATCTGGGCGAGGAAGCGCCGCGGCGGTTTCTTTCCGTTCTATGCGACGGCGAGCCGAAGCTGTTCAGCAGGGGGAGCGGCCGGCTGGATCTGGCCGAAGCGATCGCCGATCCAGGCAATCCGCTGACCGCGCGCGTCCTGGTCAACCGCGTCTGGCACCACTTGTTTGGCGCCGGCCTGGTGCGCACGCTGTCCAACTTCGGCCAGCTTGGCGAAAAGCCGAGCCATCCGGAATTGCTGGACTATCTTGCTACCCGGCTGGTCGGGCACAAGTGGTCGCTGAAAGCGCTGATCCGCGAATTGACGCTGACTTCGGCCTACGCGCTCGGTTATCAGAACGACGCGAAGAACTTCACCGCTGATCCCGACAACCGGCTGGTGTGGCGGGCCACCAGGCGGCGCCTCGATATCGAAGCGTTGCGTGATTCGCTGCTGGCCTCCTCGAGCGAGCTTGACGCCGCCATGGGCGGCGCGCCGCTCAAGCTGGCGGACGAGAAGAACCTGCGTCGCACGGTCTACGGGTTTGTGAGCCGCCGCAAGCTGGATGGCACGCTGGCGCTGTTTGATTTCCCCAACCCGAATTCGACCTCCGAGCAGCGCATCCCGACGGCGACGCCGTTGCAGCAGCTCTATTTTCTGAACAGCAGGTTTCTGATGGATCGCGCCGCGACTCTGGCGGCCCGCCTCGAGAAGGAGGCCGGCGGCGACTCGCCGCGCATCAAGCTGGCCTACCGCATTCTTTACTGCCGCGAGCCGGATCAGCAAGAGCTCGACGCCGGACTCGCCTACCTGAATTCCAATGCCAAAGCCTGGCCGCGGTACGCGCAGGCGCTGTTGAGCAGCAATGAGTATGTCTTTTACTAGGATGGCGAAACTGACCCGCCGGGACGCTCTGGCCACCATGGGCAGTGGCTTTGGGTTGCTGGGCCTCTCGAATCTGATGGCCTCCCCGAGAGGGCCGCATTTTGCCCCCAAAGCGAAGCACGTCATCTACCTGTTTCTCAACGGCGGCCCGTCGCAAGTGGACACTTTCGACCCCAAGCCGATGCTCACGAAGTATCACGGCAAACCGGCGCCCACGGGGAATCTGAAGACCGAGCGCAGGACGGGCGCTCTGCTCAGCTCGCCCTTCCAGTTCCGCAAATGCGGCCAGAGCGGCGTCGAGATGAGTGAGATCTTTTCCGAATTGGGCAAGCACATCGATGACATCTGCATCATCCGCTCGATGCACACCGAGCGGCCGAATCATGAGCCGTCGCTGTTCATGCTGAACTGCGGGCATGTGCTGCCCGGACACCCGTCCATGGGCTCATGGCTGGATTACGGCCTGGGCACGGAAAATCAGAACCTGCCCGGTTTCGTTGTGCTCTGTCCCGGCCTGCCGGTGATCGGCCCTCAGTTGTGGAGCTCGGCGTTTCTGCCGGCCATCTACCAGGGCACGCACATCCCGAACAACGAAACGGATCCGGAGAAGCTGATCCAGCACTTGCGCAACAAGCAGCTTTCTTCCGAAGAGCAGCGCCAGCAGCTCGATCTGCTGGGGAAGCTGAACCGGATGCATCTGAAGCGGGAAGGCGCCGATCCGCAACTGGAATCGCGCATCGAGTCGATGGAGATCGCCTACCGCATGCAGACCGAAGCGTTCGAGGCGTTCGACATCACCAAAGAGCCGCAGGCTGTCCGCGAGCGCTATGGGGACGGGGCGTTCGCGCGGGGATGTCTGGTTGCCAGAAGGCTGGTCGAGCGCGGCGTGCGCATGGTGCAGGTCTACTTCGGCGACGGCCAGCCCTGGGACAACCACGATGACATCCTGATCCACCGCCGGCTGGCTCAGCAATCGGACCGGCCGATGGCGGCGCTGCTCGAAGATCTGAAACGAGCGGGCCTGCTGAAGGAAACCGTCGTCATGATCGGCGGCGAATTCGGCCGCACGCCGTCGGTCGAGGTGAGCGGGCTGGTGAAGTTCCAGAACGGCCGCGATCACAACAATCACGGCTTCTCGATGCTGCTGGCCGGCGGCGGCATCAAGGGCGGGATGAGCTATGGGGCGACGGACGAATTCGGGTTCAAAGCCGTCGAGAACCCGGTGCACCCGCACGATGTTCACGCCACCGTGCTTCATCTGATGGGGCTCGATCACAAGCGGCTGACGTATCGCTACAGCGGCCGCGATTTCCGGCTGACGGACGTCGCCGGCAACGTCCTTCACGAGATTCTGGCGTAGACCGTGCTTGCGCTGTGGCTGGCTCCGCTGGTGTTCACCTATTGGGTCGAGCCCTGCACACGCACGGAGACGACGTGCCGGCACGATGATCCGCAGCTCGCGGTTTGGGCTCTCGAGAGCTGGCAGCGCGCATCGGAAGGGGGGCTCGAATTCCGCCGCGTCGAAAAGCGCGAGCAGGCGCAGATCCGCATTCATTGGGTCGAGGGGAATGGAGGGCTGTATGGCGAGGCGCGGCCGATGGTGGTGAACGGCAAACGCGGAGCGGAGATTCATGTACTGCCGGACACGCGCCATCTGGGACGGGCGATCGCGGAGGCGGCGGCGAACGATCCGCTGCTGCGCCACGCCATCGTCTATCTGACCTGCCTGCACGAAAGCGGGCACGCCATCGGATTGCCCCACACGGCTGCGTTTGACGACATCATGTACAGCTTCGGCCACGGCGGCGACATCGGCGAGTATTTTCTGCGCTACCGCCGCAAACTCGGAGCCCGTGAGGACATCCGCAGGCAGAGCGGCATTTCCATCGAGGACAAAAGCCGGCTGCGGACGCTGCTGACATCCGGGGTACCATAGAGAGCGATGCACCACTACATCGTGTGCGGGCCCCAGGGATGCGGCAAGGGCACACAAAGCAAGCTGCTGTGTGATGACTACGATCTGGTCCACATTTCAGTCGGCGACATTTTCCGGTGGCACATCGCTCACCACACCAAGCTGGCGGCGCGCATCCAGCGGATCACCGACGAAGGCATGCTGGTGCCGGATGAGACTGTGGAAGAAGTGGTGCGCAGGCGGCTCGAAGAGCACGATTGGAACTACGGCTTCGTGCTGGATGGCTTTCCGCGCACGCTGCGCCAGGCCGAGTACCTGTTCGAGAACTGGAACATGGACAAGGTGATCTATCTCGACGTTCCCGACGATGTGGTGTACGAACGGGTGATGATGCGCGCCAGGACCGGCGAGGGAAGCAGCTTCACCAAACGCGCCGATGACAATCCGGAAGCGCTCGAAATGCGCCTCAAGGAGTACTACCAGAAGACGCGGCCGCTGCTGGAGATGTATCGCAGGAAGGGCATTCTGCTGAGCGTGGACGCGACCCGCACGATCGAGGTGATTTACAGCGAAATCCGGCAGCGGCTGGGCCTGCCGGAGCCGTTGAGACAACCTCAGGGCTGAACCATCACTCCGTTGGCGTCAATCGGCGTCTGTGCCAGATCCCAGTTGCCGCGAGCGATTTCGCGCTGGAGGCAGGCGGTGCGATACGTGGTTCTGCGGACGATTTCCCGCGCATGATTCCCCAGCCACTGGTGCCTGGCGTTGACATAGGCGGTGGTCCATGCCATCTCGTCGCCTCCCAGATCGGGTAGCGCTTCGGGGAACGTCTGGCGGATGATCCACAGCACCGAGCCGCTGTGAATAAAAGAATCGTAGACGACCAGGCCCGACAGCGGCTCCGTCAACTGGTGGGCATCCGTCCAGTTCATCGCCGGGCTGAAGTAGCGGAGATCAAAGAATGTATCCTGTGCCGCGCGCATGACGGGATCTTCGCGGCCGGCGCGCCGCAGCAGATTCTTGAATTCGGCGTTGTCGGTGAGAGGCGTGCTGCCGACCAGATCGGCGAACGGGCGCAGTGCTTCGCTGAACAGGCCGCCGGCATCGACATAGTTCCGAACCAGCTCGCGCAGGTTGCCGTATTCGGTGGTCTGCGAACGGCCGTACGTGATCTGGCGGATGTTGTGCGGGCCGTCGCTGAAGATGGCGATAGCGCCATAGTTGCCGTCGGCGCTGCCGGTTTCGAAGGCGTTGACGACGCGCTCGATGAGGCGTTTCTGAATGGGGGTGAGGTTCATGGTCCTTCTGGTCCTTCCGCGATCCTAGCATTCCCGAGCCGGCTTCACACGCAGGAGGTCACCAGGTTCGAGTCCTGTCGCGCCCACCACGCAGCCTCGTCGTATCAAAGACATGCAGGGTCTGGCTCGGACCAGGTTGCACCGTTGATCCCTTGTGAGGCCGCAGTTTTGTCCGCATACCCGCGGCCTTTGACCACACTTTGTCGGGATGAAGCCGCCGGAACTGTTCCGACAAGCCACGAGCCGCCTCCCCCACGATTTGGAGATGGTGCAACACCCAGACCTGGAGCATTGGATCCGCGTCGAATGCCGGTCGTCCTTGAGCGGTCTTACTGAGGATGCGATCGATGGCCGTCAAGATGTCGGCAAGCCGGTCTCCGTCATCCCTCATAGGAGCACAGCGTCAAGCAACGCACGTTCCCGCGCTTTTGCCCGGAGCATCCCCTCGGTCGCCACATCGACCTGGGTCTGCAGCATCTCTTGGAGCTCCATCAACAACCCCCCGAGGTCCATCAGGCTGCGATCCGGATCGAGATCAACCAGGAAGTCGATATCGCTGGCCGGAGAATTATCTCCGCGGGCCATAGACCCAAAGACACGGACGTTGCGGGCGCCGTAGCCGGCGGCGAGCCGGAGGATTTGGTCCCTCTTGGTTTCCCGCAGTTCATCGAGCGTCATTCCTACATTTTCTCGCATTCCGATGGCTACTGGGGAGGAGATCGAGAACCAGTCTGTGGCGCTAGCCTCGTCGCCATCTGCCCCAGGATCTGGCGCCGAGAACGGTCCGGCGGGAGCCGGCACCGGCCTTGCGGAGCGTGGCGCGATAGGCTTGGCCTGACTCGCCTTGCCGCAGAGCGTCGCCCTGCCCCCGATCCAATCGGTCTGGCGATCTGTTGCTCCAGGGTCACGCTCCGCTGGCGCTGGCGATGACGCCCGGCTGGACCAAGTGGTCGCGGTGCGTCCACTTGGTACGATGGAAATGATGACTGGCTTGGCATCAATCCTGTCATCACGGGAGGCATCATGCCAACGGAACGAGTGGTACGCACGACTGTGGCTCTCCCAGCCGACATCCTGGCGGCTGCGGACCGAGCGGTCCTGGAGGGCAAGGCACGCAGCAGAAATGAGCTGCTGGCTGATGCACTCCGTTACCGTTTGACTGAGCTGGAGCGAGCTGCCATGGCCGCGCAGTTTGCCGCGATGGCTGGAGATGCCGCCTATCAGGAAGAGGTGCATCAGATCATGGCTGAGTTCTCCGAGGCCGACGCGGAGTCTTCGCGGTTGGCGCGTTCCGAGGAGAGGTCGGGCTGGTGAAAAGAGGCGAGGTCTATGACGCCCGCCTGGACCCCGTGGGACTCGCCGCATTGATCGCATTCCGGCTCACGATGACCACAGGCCTTGCCCCACCTTGTTCGCGTAAGGGTGCTGAGCAAGAGCCGGCTGTTCCGCCTCCGAGGCGAACTGTCCGCGGCATCGGTCAAGGAGTTAAACAAGATCCTCAAGATCGCGATCGACTTGGCGGAGTGAGGCGGCTCAACCCGACGCAGGCGCGCGCAAGGAGCCAACGGTCGTTAGGGCCGGACGACGCCAAAGTGATAATCACTCATCTCGCCAGGCATCGCGGTGCGGGTTAACAGGATTTCGTACTCGCTTGGTGGAAGAAGCACCGCGGGAAGGCTGATCTGGACGCTTGGCTTGCCCGTGCTCTGCCGGACGATCAATCCATCTTGATTCCAGACTTCGGCTCCCCCGGCCTTGCGGAGCGTGGCGCGATAGGCTTGGCCTGACTCGCCTTGCCGCAGAGCGTCGCCCTGCCCCAGATCCAGCCGAAGCCGGACAGAGTCGGCGGAGGCCGGGATCTGCAATTGCCTCAACCCGTCGGTGTCCCGGCTCAGACCGGGCGAGAGAATGAAAGAAAGCACCAGTGGCGGCTTCGGTCTGGCGATCTGTTGCTCCAGGGCCACGCTCCGCTGGCGCTGGCTCTCAAGCTCGGCGGCGAGGCGAGCGCCCCCGGAGCTCTCGAGGATTGCTGTGTGCTCCGCCCGACTCAGTTGTGACCGCAGCTCGGAAATTTGCCGGAAGAGCCAAAAGGAAACCCCTACACCAGCGATTGCCAACGCAACCGTAGTGAACTGCCAGACAGGACCTCGGAACAGGCCCCAGGTCCAGCCGGCGGCGCTGGTCGCGTCGTTTCGATGCCGGGAAACAAAATTCAGCAAAGCTTTGGCAAATTCTCTCCCCTCGGCCAGTTGATCGAGGAAACGCGCTTCGAAACAACGCCGGTCACGGCTCGATAGATCTTGTTGCAGATAGTCGTACATCAATTCGTCTTCCACCGCCAGGAGCTGTTCGAAAAAGTCGTCGCGCGCGTCAATCTCTAGTTTGTTTCATCGGGCGGCTGGCTGAGGCAGGTCTCGACGCATTGCGCCAGTGTCAGGCGAACGCGGTGCAGCCTGATGCGCAAGGCATTCAAGGGAATCCCAAGGGCTTCGGCTAAGGACACCCTCCTCCGAATCTTATCGGCGCCCCGCTCGGCGTGATACTGGACGACCAGCCGCCGCGTTTCGGGCGGCAAACGCTCCATGCATCTTTCAAGGCACACCAGCCGCGCCTCGGCCGACCGTTTGTCGGCCTCCCTGGCCTCCGATTCAGCGGGATCGAGGGCCGGAACGGCGCAGGCGGGCGTATCGTCGAGCGGCTGTATTTTCCTTTGCGGATTCCGCCAATGTTCGCGCAAGACGTTGAGGGCGACGGCGTGAAAGTACACCCAGGGATCTTCAATGTGCTGCACGTGGCCTTCGGCGACCCGCCGGGCGACGCGGTCCATGGTTTGGTCCGTGTACTCGTCCGGATCCGGACATCCACGCCACTGGAACAGCTTCGTGAGCTTGCGCCGTACCTGCTCATAGTGGCGACCGGCCGCTTCGCGATCCGGGCTTAGCCACGCCAGCAACCCGTTGAACGCGGATTCGCTCAGTGTCCAATCCCTTCTGGGCGACGCACGGCTCACAGCCAGTCTCCAAGCAGGACGAATGCGGCCCAGTAATAGGGCGAGCGCCACTGCTTTTGATTCCACAGCTTGACTTGAGCCGCACGCAGAGCCGCGGCCGGGCGCAGCCGGTCCGGTCCGAGCATCCCGGTGTAAAACTGCCGCATCAGCTCTTTGGTCGCCCGATCGTCGACTTTCCATAGGCTCGCGGCGATCCGTGGCGTACCGGCATGCATGAAGCCGCGGGTCAAAGCCATCAGGCCCTCGCCGCGGACCTCTTTTCCCAAGGCAGTCTCGCAGGCGCTCAGCACAACCAGGTCCGCGGGCAGGTGCAGGTTGAAGATGTCGTCGAGACGCAGCATGCCGTCTTGAGGCTCGCCCCGCCTGTTCACCATGGACAGCGCCAGGCCGGAGAGTTCGGGATGTTCATTATCCACCAGGCCGTGCGTCGCAAAGTGGACCAGTTCATACTGGCCCAGGCTGGGGTTCAGCGCGGCTTCCCGATTGGCTTCGAAATCGAGCGCCCGGTTTGACCGGTGCGGCGGAACCAGCGCCAGAATCGCCTCGGCTTCTTCCCGGCTTCCGATGAGCCTGGCCAGGCGCAGTTCGCCGGAGCGTTGCGGGTAGTGAGTCTCAACGCGCGGGTCGTCCTTCGAAAAGACCGGGTCCGCAAAGACCATCAGCGTCCGCCTGGCAGGGTGGCGGCCGGCGCGGTCACGACGCAACAACGCCAAGGTGGAAGCGGAGGGCAGATTGACGATCTCGTGATCGGCGATCAGGGGACGATATGCAGCGGCTCGCGGGGCGGGCAAAGCCGCAAAGGGCACGGTATCGAGCACGCCGTCGCCGGCCACGGCCAGCCGCTTCCCTTCCAGCTCAGCAGCGGCCGGCTCCAGCAGCATGTCGCTCAACACCCGCGCCGCCTCCGATGCCCGATCGTCGCCGGATTTCGCCAGAGTATAGAAATGCCGGGCCGCGGTCTCAATGTCGGCGCGTCGCGGCAGCTCGTGGCCGCGAATGCGATCGGCCGAGACCGTCCACAAATAGCTGCGCTCCTCGCCCAGGGCGAACTGCAAAAGCAACGTATCCCTATCCAGCACCTGTTCGCGGATCTGTTCGAGCGAGAGCGGACGTGGTTGGGTAAGCTCGGCGTACCTTGGACTGCGGGCCCGGATTTGCGCCTCCACATCGCGATACTCCGCTGTCAGCGACGCGATCTCTTTGGCCAGAGACGCGGATCGCTCCGAAGATGGCTTTCCGCGCGCCAGTTCCATCTGGCGGTTGGCCTTGAGATTAAACGTCCGCCGCAGCGAGGATTCGCGCTCCAACAGATCAGGGGCGACGCCGGCCCGGATGTCGATGCCTGTTTCGGTCAGCAGTTCGAGAAGGCTGCGGGCCCGCGCCCGCTCGCTCGTTTCAAACGCCGCCACCGCAAATCCCGCCGCCGGCGTATGCTTGTCCAGGTCCATCAATACGCTGATCTGCAACTCATAGTATTCGTGAACGGACGCAAGATACGAGGATCGCAGCTCCGGACCGGTGACCTTTGTGCGGAGAGATTCGACCAGGCCGAGCGCGGCTTCTACGTGGGATCTCGCCTCTCCGAGCTCCCCGCCATCGCGCTCCACCCGGGCCATTGCATACAGCGTGGACGCCTCGCCTCGCGGGTCGCCCACGGCTCGAAATAGAGGCAGCGCCTGGCGATGCAGGTCCAGCGCCTTCGCGCGCTCAGCGGAAGCGCGATAGATGCCGCCCAGGATGTTCAGAGCGACGCCCTCGCCGCGGGGGCTGCCGATCTTCCGCTGATTCTCAAGCGCCTGCCCTGCGTTCTCGACCGCCTTGCCAAACTCACCCAGCGTGGAATGAATGTGCGCGATGGTGGCTTGCGCTTCGGCCTCTCCGGCGCGATCGCCCATTTCCCGGCGGATCGCGAGCGCCTGTGTGCACAGTTCCAATGCGGCCTTGGGGTTCCCAAGCGCTTCCCTAAGAGCGCACACGTTCTGGACGGTTCCAGCTTCGCCCAAACGATTGCTGGTGGCTCGATGGATTGGGAGCGCTGCATTGTAGGAATCGAGCGCGCGCGGGAGGTCTCCGAGCAGGGAATAGAGCCGCCCAAGATTCGTCAGCGTGTTTGCTTCCCCCACTCGATATCCCCGCGTCCGATGAATCGGCAGGGCCCGGTTGTAATAGTCGATGGCCTTCTGATACTCGCCGATCCGATCGTAGGCATTCGCGATATTGTGGAGCGTCGCGGACTCTCCAGTGGCGTCTCCGACCGCCTGCCACTGGAGCAGAGACTGTTCATAGTAGGTCAACGCTTTCGCGTAGTCATCCAGTGTGAAGTGAACGGCGCCGAGGTTGGTCAGAGTGGCGGCTTCATCGCGGTAATCTTCGTCGGCGTGATAGAGCATGCGGGATGAATGAATGAATTCGAGCGCCTTGGGGTAATCCCCCTTCGACCAGTAGATCAAGCCCATGCCATTGAGTGTGTTGGCCTCGCCACGCCGGTTGGCGACCGACCGGTTGAGCAAAAGCGCGCGTTCGAAGGATTCCAACGATTTTTGCTTGTCCCCCATGCCGTAGTAGATCTGTCCGGTGTAGGTGAGGCAGACGGCCTCCGCGCGACGATCGGCCGCGTCCCGGGACACCTTGAGAGCTTGCGCAATTGTCTTGAGAGCTTTCGCCCGTTCGCCTAAGTTATCCTCATCCTGAGCGATGTAGCTGAGAGCATAAGCCTCACCGCCAGGTTTTCCGGAGGCGCGGTATAGCGGCAGCGCGGTCCGGTAGCTTTCGACCGCTTTGCGGCGCTCGGCTAGTGCGTCATAGGCGCGACCCAGCCCCAACAGCGACTTCGCTTCGCCGGCGCGGTCTCCCGCCCCGCGAAACAGCGCGATCGCCTGGTCATATTTGGCGGCGGCCTGGCGGAAGGACTCGGCTTGACTCACTGCTCGCAACCCTTCCGCTTCCCAATAGGCTCGGTCCGCGGCGACACGGCGCCTATCGGTTGCAGTGGCCGGATGCAATTCCTCCAACGCAACCTCGTACTGAGCCGGTTCGCCGCCGGTCCAGGCGTTACGAACCTCGATCTGATGGAGGCCGGCGGATTCGGTGATGGATTCGGCGGAGATGGCGTCCCGGGTGAGCGCGCTCCGCGCCGTGAGGATCACTCCGCCAGGCCCGAGGAGCGAGACGGCAATCTCGCCGGTCTTTCTGGTGAGTGAAAAAAACATGAACTGACCCGACCGAGCAGTGATCGGATAGCGCTGAACCTCGCCAGCGGCAACCTGAGTCGAAACCGGCGAGCCAACACGCAGGCGACCGCCGCTGATCCCATCCTGCGCCAGCAGCGCGACCGGAAAAACGAGGACCAGCCCACGCCTCGCCACTACGGCCAGGTTCATGATTGGAAACGATCTTAGCACGAGAGCACGACGGGGCCAGCCTGAGGATGCGACCGGCCTTCGGTCCGCATGACCCGCGCGTTCTGAAATACTTTTCGGCGTTTGTCATTCCCAGTTGATGGCCATGATGCAAATCAGCTTGGGGCGCGTGATCGCGCTGGCGTGTGCGCTGTCAGTTGCCGCTGACGGGCAGTTCGGCGTCATTGTCGATCGTAGGAATCCGCAAGGCTTCCTCGGGGGCGGTCTCGATCTCTTGTGCCTCTTTCTGAACGAGAAATTGGAATACGAGCGATCTCTTAAGCGATGTAACGACAACGATGACAAGCCTACCGGAATCTACTCGGTGCCCGTCCCCTCGGGCGAGAAGCTGAGTCTCCTGGTCGCTCTCGGTCCCAATAACACGGTCATCGGTGAAACTCCCGATGGATTGTTCACATTCACAGGAACCCTCAACCCGTTGACCAACACTGGCACGATGACCTTCACCTTCTCGGGTTCCAGCGGGCCTGGGACGTTTTCGTACAAGCCGGGGACCGGCGGGTTACCCGGCGCCATCACTCTGGACTTGGGCCTTGGGCGCACGAATGGCTCAGCGCTGGTGTCCCTCGACGCGAGCAATGACAATTCCCTCATAACGGCCGACCCCGTCCAGACGGCGAACGGCCAGCTCATCTCGAACTACATTGCCGATCTCTCCCTTGGCGGCCCGCTCCGGCTGTTTTTCCGCCGCTACTACGCGTCTCTGCTCAAACTGAATGGCATCACCAGCGCCCTGGGCGACAACTGGATGCACAATTTCGATCAGAAGCTGTACGTCAACGGCACGAACGCAACCGTCGTCCTGTTCCGGGGCGGCACGGTGCGATTCGCGCAGAGCGGAGGCGCGTGGAACCTGGTGTTCACGCCGCGCAGGTCGTACCAGCTCGTGCAATCCGGCTCGAATTACCGGTTTCTGGACCCTTCGAGCAACCTCATCTACACCTTCTCCGCAGCAGGCGACCTGATCAAGATCGAGGATCGCAACGGGAACGCCCTCACGGTGACCCCGTCGGCCACTGGCCCCACGCAGGTCGCGGACGGCCTGGGCCGGAGCCTCACCTTCACCTACGATGCGGCGGGCAAAATCTCCCGGGTACAGGACCAGACCGGGAGGGCGGTGCAGTTCGCCCACGCCGGCGCCGACCTTACGGGAGCGACCGACGCCCTCGGCAACATGACCACGTTCGCCTATACTACGGCTGGCTTCGTGAAGAGCGTGATGACCAAGGCAACTCGCCCCGCCGGCAACATTCCTTACACGCAAGCGGCGGATACGACCGGCCGCGTGAACCGGCAGACCGACAGCCTCGGCAACGCCACCACTCTGGCCTTCAACTCGGTCACGCCGGGAACCACCGTCATCACCGATCCGCTCTCGAACGCCGAGCGCCACGTGTACCTGAACCTGACCGACCTTGCGACCCGCATCGACGCCGCGGGAAAGGCATCTACCGTCACCTACGATTCGGCGCGCCGGCCGTTGTCGCTGACGGATCGGCTGGAATACCACCGGCGTTACGTATCACAATCCCTCGGGCTACATCGCGTCGATCACGGACGCGCAAGGCAGCGTCACCAGCTTCGATTATGCGGCGCAAGCGCAAGGTGGATTCACTTTCTACAACCAGACGCGCATCCGGTACGCCGACGGTACTTCAGAGAGCTTCGTGTACGATGCATCGGGCAATGTCGCGAGGGCCACCGACCGGGCCGGCAAGGTCTCGAACTTTACCTACAACTCGCGCGGGCAGGCGCTGACGGCCACGAATCCGGCCGGCGGCGTCACCACCCTGGTCTACAACGCCGATGGAACGGTGGCGTCCCGTAAGAGTCCGGCGGGCGACGTCACCACCTACACCTACGACAATCTGAAGCGGCCCGTGAAGGCCGCCTATGGCGACGCCTCGTCGAGCTCGGTGAGCTGGGACGCACTGGACCGTGCGGCTTCGGCGACGGACGAGCGCGGCAAGCTAACCCGGTTCACTTATGACGTTAACGGCAACCTGAAGTCGGTCACCGACCCACTGAATGCGGCCACGGCGCTGGCCTATGACACCGACGATCTGTTGAGCGCCATGACGGACCCGTTGGGAAAAAAAGACAGTCATTCCTACGACGCGATGGGAAACATGACCGCCTATACCAACGCCGCGGGCGAGAAGACGAGCTTCACTTACGACTCGCTGTACCGGGTGAAGGCGGCGGCGGACCCGTCGGGCAAAGGGTCCAGCTTCACCTATGACGCCGAAGGCAGACCAGCGACGGTCACCGACGCCGTGAGTAATACCGCGCGGTTCACCGTCGACAAGCTGGGGCGGCGAACGGGCGCGGCGACGCCACTCGGCGAGAACTACGCGTACACGTTCGACGCGTTGAGCCGGCTGACCTCGGACACCAATCCACTCAACGAGAAAACGGCGTATGGCTACGACGCACGGGGTTTGCTGACGAGCATCACGCTGGCCGACGGCGCGGCGGCGGCGTTCACTCGCAACGAACTGGGGCTCATGTCGGGCATCACCGACCCCAGCGGCAACGCCTGGGCACGCTCGTACGACAACATGGGCCGGCTGGTTTCGAAGACCGACCCGCTGGGCCAGACCATGTCCTACAGCTACGATCCCCGCAACCGTGTGACTGGAATCACCAGTCCTGCGGGCGCCGTCCAGATCGGCTACGACGCAGCAGGCAACGAAGCGCAGCGGAAATACTCCGACGCCACGACGCTGAGCTTCACCTACGATGATGACAACCGCGTCACGGCCGGCAACGGAGTGACGCTGGGCTACGACGCCGCCGGGCGGATCATTGCGTCCAATGGCCTCGCCATCGGTCGTGACGATCTGGGACGGATCACCTCGATCACCTATGCGCCCGATCGGAAGGTCGTCTACGCCTATGACACGCGAGGCCTGCTGGCGCGGATCTCGGACTGGGCCGGCGCAACCACCAGCTTCACCTGGGATGACGCTCGGCGTCTGGTTTTCATCGTCCGGCCCAACGGGGTGGCCACGCAGTCGAGTTACGACCGGAACAGCCGGCTGGCCGGGATCCGGGAAGCCAATGGCGATACGGTTCTGGCGTCGATCGCCGTCCAGCGCGATGGCGCCGGCAAGATCGTCTCGGAGGACCGGAATCTGCCGCAGGCGTCCAATCCCACTCCGGGCTTCTTACCGATGACCTACGACGCCGCCCACCAGTTGGCCGGCGGGGCCGTCTCCGACGGACTGGGCCGGCTCACTAATGACGGTCTGCGGACCTACTCCTGGAACCTGGCGTCGGAATTGACTGCTTACTCGGGAGCGGACGGCTCGGCCTCGTTCGGCTACGACGCTTTCCGCCTGCGCACTTCGCGGACCACCGCTGACGGCGCCAGCCAGAATTACGTGCTCAACTACGCTCTCGGGCTCCCGTCGGTGGCCACGGTGCAGTCCGGCGGCGCCGACGTTCGCTACTACGTCTACCTGCCCGATGGCTCGCTGCTCTACAGCCTCGAAGCGGCGGACAACAGCCGCCACTTTTACCACTTCGACGAAGTAGGTTCGACTGCGTTCCTGACGGACGACACGGGTGCGGTGACCGATACCTACGGCATCACGCCCTACGGAGAGACGGTGACTCCGGGACCGAACAACAGCACCGACAATCCGTTCACCTTCGCGGGGCGATGGGGCGTGATGCAGGAGCCTGGAACCAGCCTCTACTACATGCGCTTTCGGTATTACGACAGCGCTCCGGCGCGGTTTCTGTCGCGGGACCCGCTGCAGTCGCTCGACCCGCGGGAGATCGACCCCTATCAGTATGTGGCGGGGAATCCGATGACGCTGGTTGATCCGCTGGGACTGAAGGGGCAGAATGCGGACAACTCCCATCCCGGCGTAGTCTCCCTTGCGGCCCAGGGCAACGTTCATGTCGACAACGACACCCTCGCTTGCGGGTGCCGCATCAAAGGTGGACGTTCTTCGGGCACGTTCACGATAATGAACCAGATCCATCTTAAGGAGGAACATCAACCAGTAGCAGGTTGGGAAATCGCGTGGCTTAATTTGTCGCTTTTGTACTGTCCCGTCGGTGCCCAAGCCGAGAAGGCCCGAGTACAGCGAGAATGGGATCAGGCGTCGTTGATATTGAAAGACTACCACGGCGACGTGTTAGCCGCTGTGGAGGCAATACAGTCAGGCGATGACGTGTATCGGGGAGTCATTCCCTGCCCATCATCTAGGCGCAAGCCCGAAGATTCTAGGCGCAAGCCCGAAGATTCACCACCCGAAGTGACAGTGACGCCCCCGCCCTATCTCGGCCCGCGGCTTGAGATTATGTGACTAATACCATGACCTCACAAATCGCACAACTCCTGGCGGTCGCGCTGATGCTTGCCCGCGCAGAGACGGTCAAGTACACCTACGACGCCGCCGGACGGCTGCTATCGGCCGACTATGGAAACGGCAAGACCATCGCCTATGTCTACGACAAAAGCGGCAACCTGCTCAGCCGCACGGTAGGGGGCGTGGCGCCGGGGCCGTCCTTCACCGCGGCGGGCGTGGTGAACGCCGCCAGCTTCCGGGGCGGCGCGGTTGCTCCGGGCGAGATGATCACCATCTTCGGCAGTGGGATCGGTCCCGCCGGCGGCACGCGATTTCTGTTTGACGGCGTACCCGCGCCCATCATCTACGTCTCCGCCGGCCAGAGCACGGTGATCGTCCCGTGTGCCGTGGCCGGGAAGAGCACCACCGAGGTGCGGGCGGAATACCAGGGGGTGCAATCGCCACCGGTGATCCTGGCGGTGGCGGCAGCCGCGCCGGGTCTGTTTACTTCCTCGCAGAACGGTTCCGGTCAGGGCGCCATCGTGAACCAGGATGGAAGCATCAACTCGCCAGCTTCGCCCGCGCCGAAGGGATCGGTGCTGCTGCTGTTGCTCACCGGCGACGGCCAGACCAACCCTCCCGGAGTCGACGGCAAACTTGCGCTCGATACGCTCCCGCAGACCGCGGCGCAGGTCTCGGTGACGATCGGCGGCGTCGCGGCTCAGGTGCAGTACTCAGGCGTGGCGTCCTGGAGCGTCGCCGGGTTCTCGCAATTGAACATTGTAGTCCCGCCCGGGGCGCCCTCTGGGAGCGCCGTGCCGCTGGTGGTCACCGTGGGCGGCACGCCCAGCCAGCCCGGAGTCACGCTGGCAATCCAGTGAGTGCGCGCCGGCGAGCCACAGTAGATTCTTGAATTCGGCGTTGCCGGTGAGAGGTTTTCTCAATGGGGGTGAGGTTCATGGTCCGTCTGGTCCGTCTGGTCCTTCCGCGAGCCTGGCATTCCCGAGCCGGGATGTTCTAGAATAAAACTTCCATGTGGGCGCGTAGCTCAGTTGGTTAGAGCGCCTGCTTCACACGCAGGAGGTCACAGGTTCGAGTCCTGTCGCGCCCACCATTCAAGTCAACTCCTGCCTGCCCAACCGCCTGATCAGGAACCTTGCTTGCCCGTCTCCACCGCATACACATGCGTTGGCCCATGCATGTTCGAGCGGAAGACGATCCATTTGCCATCCGGGGTGAAGGTGACGTTGGGTTCGAGCGAGTAGTCGTGCTTGCTCAGGTCCACCAGCCGCTCGGCTTCGAGCGCGCCGTTGCGGGGCGTGAACAGGTAGATCCACTGGCCATTGCCCGGCGCCGCGACGCTCTGTGGGCCGCCGCCATCGCCGGCGAACAGCCTCCCGTCCGGCGAAGCATGGAAGTGAACGGACCAGTGCTCACGCTGCACGCTGTAGCGGATCTTTTCCTTGGTGGCCATGTTATGGCCGGCCAGCCAGAAGACTTTGGATTTCGGAGTTTGCAGATCGTACCAGATGAGTCTGCCGTCGGCGGAGAAGAATTCGTGCCCGGCGATCTCCATCTCCATCGTGCGGGTGTGGATCTTCTCCAGACCCGTGCCGTCGGTGCGAATCGTCCAGATACGGTCGACCTTGTGCCACGGCCCCTCATGGCAGAACATGATCAGGTTCGGATCCGTGGGCGAGAATTGCACGTGATTCAGCCAGTCGGTGGAGGGATGAAGGGTCTTGATCCCGCCGGTTTTGATATTGACCGTGTACAGACGCATCGGCAGGCGCGCTGCCCAACGCGTCTCCAGCGTTCCGCCGCGTCCGGAGGGTTGAACGAGGGGAGCAGGCGGGGCGCTTTTCTCGACAAAGCTGCCGGCGAGCAAGGTTTCCTCAGCGTTGACAGCGAGGCCGGAGCCGGGCCGGAATCCTTCCGGAAGTTTGGTGATCTCGCGCGTTTGTTTCGTATCAACGTGGGTGGCGAAGATCGAGTTGTCGCGCAGGTAGAAGGCGAACCTCGTCTTGCGGCCGACGACAACCTGGCTGGCGCGGCCTTCCATGATCTGCTCGATCTCGCGGGTCTTGAGATGGATCGTGGCCAAGCCACGCCGGTTGGAGACGACCAGCTTGTCGCCGGCGTAGCCGTTCTGATGGAAGTAGAAGCTGGCGGTTCCCGGCTCCCGGGACAGGCGGATGACGCGATGGCCGGTGGCCGGCTCGATCCACTCAGCGGGCGGATCCTGGGCAGCCAAGGCGAACGTGAGCAGCGCGAGAATCATATCAGTTCGCTCTACCCGCGGCACTTCCGCACTGCCGTCTTCCAGCCTTCCCACAGCCGATTCCGCTCCGGATCGCTCATGTGCGGCTCGAAGGCGCGGTCGATCTGCCAGAAGCGCTCGAGCTCTTCGAGGCTCTTCCACACGCCGGCGGCCAATCCGGCCAGGTAAGCCGTGCCCAAGGCTGTTGTCTCGACATCGGATGGACGGACGATGCGACGGCCCAGGATATCGGCCTGGAACTGCATGAGGAAATTGTTGCTGGTGGCGCCGCCGTCGACGCGCAGCTCGGTCAGTCGCTCGCCGCTGTCGGCTTCCATCGCTTCAATCAGCTCGCGGGTTTGATAGGCGATGCTCTCCAGCGTTGCACGCACGATATGCGCGCGCGAGGCGCCCCGCGTCAGGCCGGTGATGGTTCCGCGCGCGGAAGAATCCCAGTGCGGCGCTCCGAGACCAACAAAGGCGGGCACAAAATACACACCTCCCGCATCGGGGACCGAGGACGCCACCGCTTCGGACTCAGCCGCCGTTGCGATCAGACCCAAGCTGTCCCGCAGCCATTGGACGGCGGCTCCGGCGATGAACACCGCTCCTTCCACCGCGAACTGCGGCGAGCTCACCTGGGCAGCCCGCGTGGCCAGCAGCTTGTTCTTCGAGACTGGCCGGTGGCCGCCGGTATGCATCAGCCCGAAACATCCGGTGCCATACGTGTTCTTGCTCAGGCCAGGCCGGAAGCACGTCTGCCCGAACAGCGCTGCCTGCTGATCGCCGGCGATGCCCGCAATCGGCACGGCGGCGCCGAGATGCCCGGCGGCGGTTTCGGCAACCACGCTGCTGGATGGAACAATGCGCGGCAGCATCGCTCGCGGCGCCTCGAACAGCGCCAGCAGCTCATCATCCCAGTCGCCCGATTCCAGGTTCATGAGCATGGTCCGCGAAGCGTTGGAGGGATCCGTCACGTGCGTGCCGCCATCCGTCAGCTTCCAGATCAGCCAGGTATCGACATTGCCGAACAGCAGATCGCCGTCTTCGGCGCGCTTCCGCGCTCCAGGCACATTTTCGAGAATCCAGCGAATCTTACTCGCCGAGAAATAGGCATCCACCACCAGGCCGGTCTTCGCGGTAATCATCGAACCACGGATGGCGGCCAGTTGAGTGCAGTAGTCCGCCGTTCGACGGCACTGCCAGACGATGGCGGGAGCGACCGGGCGACCGGTGGCGCGCTCCCAGACGATGGTGGTTTCACGCTGATTGGTGATTCCGATGGCGGCGACTTCACCCGCTCTCACGCCGCTGCGGTCTAAGACGCGCAGCGCCGCATCCAGTTGTGCACTCCAGATCTGGTCGGCGTTTTGCTCGACCCAGCCCGGGTGCGGGTACATGCAATCGATCGGATTCGACTCCATCGCCAGCCGCCGGCCGCGCTCGTCGTAGAGTACGGCGCGCGCGCTGGTTGTTCCTTCGTCCAGAGCAAGAAGAAAAGGCACCATGCCAGACTAGCATGCCCGGCCCAGGCCGAAGCCCGGGCCGCAGCGTGCGCAACCGGCGAATCTGCTGTTCACCACGCTCCGTTTGGGCAGGTTGCCTTCGCCCGCGCGCAGCAAAACGTTGCCGGGCGAGAGCCAATCGGGTCACCGAGGTCGACCCAATAGAGGGCTCCCTGGCGGATCACCGTTTCCCTTTCACCATGCGGCGCTGCAACGTCACCATTTCGTCATGCAAGGATCGCTCCGATGCATCCGGGGCGTCGTCGTACGCGACGTTAAGCTGCCGCAGCAATTCCTGGCCCTGCTGGCGGCGGACGAACTCCTCCAGCGCCCTCGAGAACAACCCGCTGCGCGTCAGCCGCAAACGGTTGGCCAGCGCTTCGGTCTCCTGGAACAAGGTTCGGCGAAGTGATACCGCGGTTCTAACTGTGAGTGCCACACATTGATTATGCCGCGCGTTGACAGCACCAGGATCCTCAATGAAAGGCATGACCGACCCCCTCCCCCACCCACGCACAACTCTGATATGCTGTCTCCAATCGTTGGGGTTACCCAATACGATACCTGCACGTAAAAGGGAGGGTTCGATGCATCACATGCGTCCCCACTGGCTGGTGTCTTCGTTTTCCGCCGTTGCTACCCTTCTGCTGGCGTCCACGCTTGGTTGGAGCCAGCAGGTTTCGGGTTCAATTGGCGGCACCATTCTGGACAAGCAGGGGGCTGTGATCCCCAGTGCCAAGGTTGTGCTGACCGACGTGAATCAAGGCGACCAGCGCGAAACTGTGACTAACGCCGAGGGCATCTTCTTCTTCAACCCGCTGAAGCCATCGGTGTATTCCGTGCGGATCGAGGCCAGCGGCTTCTCGCGTTTCGAGCGCAAAGAAGTAAAGGTTTTCGCCAATGACCGCATCGACCTGGGGCGAATCACACTCGAAGTCGGCGCCGTCACCGAGTCCATCGTTGTCGAAGCGAAGGGCGAAGAAATCAAGACGACGGGCGCTGAACGATCCGGCGTGCTGAACAGCAGTCAGGTGGTGAACCTCGCGTTGCTGACTCGCGACTTTCTGCAATTGACACGTACCCTCCCTGGTGTCGTCCAGAACGGCGGAATCGGCGGAGCGATCAATGGCAACCGCAATAACGCCAACAACCTTACCGTGGACGGCGTCACCAACATCGACACCGGCTCCAATGGCGGCGTGCTGGCCACCATGAACATGGATCAAATCGCCGAATTCAAGGTCCTCACCAATGCCGCACCGGCTGAGTTCGGACGCTCCTCCGGCGCCCAAATCAATGTCATCACGAAGTCCGGCTCGCGCGACTTCCACGGAACCGGCTACCTGTTCCACCGCCACGAGGGGCTGAATGCCAACAACTGGCTGAACAACCAGCAGCCCCAGGCAAACGGCCAGGCTCGCTCGCGGCAGCTTTACCGGTACAATTTCGCCGGCTTCAACGCCGGAGGCCCGGTGTTGATCCCCAAGACGAACTTCAACAAGAACCGCGACAAGCTGTTCTTCTTTGTCGGCATGGAATGGCAGCAGCAGCTCGCCGCCAACTCGCTGCGGAACGTCACCGTGCCCACCGAGGCGCAGCGCCGCGGCGACTTCTCCCAGACCCGAGAAGGCGACGGCCGCTCGGTCTTCATTCGCGATCCGCTGTCCGGCCTCCCCTGCGCCACCAACTCCGGCGGCGCCGGCTGTTTTCCCGGCAACATCATCCCCGCCAGCCGCATCAACCCTGATGGCCAGAAGATCCTCAACTTCTACCCGACTCCGAACGCAAACGACAACCAGTTCAACTACCAGACGCAGGTCTCCGACCAGTTCCCGCGGCGCGAGAACGTTTTCCGTGGCGACTATAACATCAACGAAAAATGGCGCCTCTACTCGCGCTACATGTACACCGTCAGCTCGCGAAACATGTCCTACGGCCAGTGGAGTGCCGACTACAACATCCCCTACGCGCCCATGAACTTCGGCAACCCCGGCTGGAGCCTGATCACGAACCTGACCACGATCGTCAATCCGACGCTGACCAACGAGTTCATCTTCGGCTCCTCGAAGAACGTGCTCAACATCGACCCGGTGGACAAGACGTTTGACCGCGCCAAGCTGAGCCTGAGCTACAAAATGCCCTTCCCCGACGCCGATAAGCTCGCCCTGGTTCAGAACTGGCGCTACGGCGGCGTGCCGAACGCTCCGTTCACGGGCTTCAACGGCACTCCATTCCGCAACTTCAACCACACCTGGGACATCACGGACAACATCTCGAAAGTCTGGGGCACGCACACGCTAAAGGGCGGCTTCTACCTGCACAAGAGCCAGAAGGATCAGACGGCCTTCACCAGCGTCAACGGTGACATCTGGTTTGACCGGGACAGCCAGAATCCAGGGGACACGAACTGGGCTTACTCGAACGCGATCGTGGGTAATTTCCAGCGTCTGGCGCAATCCAACGTTGTTCTGAACGGCCAATACCGCAGTTGGAATGCTGAATTCTACGTCCAGGACAGTTGGCGTGTGAATTCCAAATTCACCCTCGACTACGGCATCCGGTTCTATTGGATCCAACCGCAGTACGATGCCGCGCTGCAAACCAGCTCCTTCAACCCGGCGCTGTACAACTTGCAGAATACGGCGGCGCTGATACAGCCCGCCCTTGTGAACGGAGCCGCGGTAGGCGTCAATCCGGTTACGGGAGCGGTTGTCCCACGCGCCCTGATCAGTTCCATCGTCAACACGGGCAAAGGCTTTGTCAATGGCCTGTATGCCAACGGCATGGGACTGGCCGGCAAGGACGGATACCCCGCCGGCCTGCTCAACAACCGCGGTCTGCACTATGCGCCTCGGGTCGGTTTTGCGTATCAATTCCTTCCCAGGACGGTCCTGCGCGCCGGTGGTGGTTTCTACTATGACCGTTTCCAGGGCAACCCGGTGTTTGACATGCTGCCCAATCCGCCTTCCACCAATCGCCCCACTTTCTATTTCGGCAATCTGAACCAGATCGCCAATCTGCAAGGCACGTACTTCCCCGGCGACGTGCGAGGGTTCGACGTTGGAGGCCATTTGCCGACCACGCTCAGCTACAACATCAGCATCCAGCGCGAGATCAAAGGCGGCTTCCTGCTCGATGCAGGCTATGTCGGCACTCGCGGCTGGCACCTGCTCAATCGTTTTAACGTGAACGCTCTGCCGCTGAGAAGCGCCTGGCTGCCGCAGAATCAGGACCCCACGGTCTCCAACCCGACCAGCGACGGCCGCACCGCGAAGATGGCCAACTTGTACCGGCCCTACCCCGGCTATCAAAACGTGCCCATCACCCAGTTCGGCGCGGTCTCCAACTACAACGCGCTGCAAGTCCAACTGAACCGCAACTTCCGCAACGGATTGCAGTTCGGCGCTGCCTATACCTGGTCCAAGACGCTGGGCATTGCCAACGGCGATCAGGATGAGCTGCACCCCTTCAATTACCGCATGGGCAACTACGGTTACCTCGATTACGACGTCCCGCACATACTGGTGCTCAATTATGTCTATGAGATCCCCAAGCTTGCGCGGAGCAGCAACTTTCTGGATAACAAGGTGGGGAGAACGATCGTCAACGGCTGGATGATCTCCGGCATCACCACCTTCCAGCAGGGATTCCCCGGCAACATCGGTCTCGGGTTTTCCGGCATCGGCGGAGAGTTGAACCGCGTTTACACCGGGTCGGAGAACGTGGGGCCGCGCGTGTCGCTGGCCGGCAATCCGATCACCGGCAGCAAGGCCATTGACGCCTGGATCGACACCAGCGTCTTCCGCGCTCCCCTGGTTGGCTCGGCAGGTCTTGAATCGGCGCGCTACATCGTCCGCCGTCCGGGCATCAACAACTGGGATATCTCCGTCTTCAAGAACGTAAGCTTCACGGAGTCCAGGTTCCTGCAACTGCGCTTCGAGATGTTCAACGCCTGGAACCACACCCAGTTCTCCGATTTCAACCGCTCGGTTCAGTTCGATCCGCGCACGGGCGCGGTCACCAACCTGCCAACGTCGCGCGGCGGCGGAGGAGGGCGGTACGGTTTCGGCGCGATCAATTCAGTACGCGATCCGCGCTTTGTCCAGTTGGCGGCGAAGTTCTACTTTTAATTGCCCGCAGGTTGCTCAGCGAATCCGGTGATCGGTGAACCGCAGCCGCGGCGCCGGTGAGCTGGCTTTCATGTGGCAGCCGGCGCAATCCTGTGTTCTCGGACAGGGGCTGTTCGCTTCAGCGTGGCAACCCCGGCAGACC
>JACQDF010000218.1 GCA_016201205.1 Acidobacteriota bacterium | reverse complement strand
CGGCGGGAGAGAGCTTGCCGCTGACCAGGTGGGGACTTGGCACCGGTTGGAGCGACTTCAGAAACTCGTCCAGCGCCACGGCGTCTTCTTCGGGGCGCACGGTGAAGAGGATGTAGCGGATGCCGGCGCGGACGGCCAGCATCGAGCTTCTTTCCATCGTAACAGCCGCCGGCGCGGGAGTGCCAGCGGCGGAAGGGGCGCTCTACTCGTTTCTGAGCGCCGGCAATGGATCCGCATTCGCAACGCGGCGGGCACGGACGAGACATGCGGCAAGCGCCACACCGCCGAGAAACACCGCGACCGGCGCGGTGGTGATGATGTCCGGCGGACGAACGCTGACCGGCAGATTCCGCAGCAGCGGTGTTGCCGCCAGCGCCCCCAACAGTCCGCATCCCAGTCCGATCGCCGTCAGCCGAATGCCTTGTCCCAATACCAGTCGCGTCACTCGACCTCTGTCAGCGCCCAACGCGACGCGGATCGCAAACTCCCGCACTCGTGAAGTCGCGACGTAGGAGATCACCCCGTATATGCCCGTCGAGGCGAGAATCAGCGCGAGAGCCGCAAACAACGCCATCAGCGACAGGTACAATGTGAGGCCGGACAGCGAATCCGCAATTACACGGTCCATCGTCTTGACATTGAACACGGCCTGGTTCGGATTTACATCCCGAATCACTGAGCGGATCGCATCGGCCAGTGCTTCCGGTCGATCCTGGGTACTCACGACCAGGGTCATCCCGAGCTCAGGCACCTGCGACCAATTCTGGGCGATGGGGTAGTAAATTTCAGGCGACGCCGGTCGATCGAGGGTCACCTGCCGGACATCACCAACCACTCCAACGATTGTGCCGCGAGTGGTTTCCGCGCCGACCGGATCCTGGTTGGCAAAATAGCGCCGCTCTAACGTTTCATTGATCAGAATCACCCGCGGCGCGTCTGGATTGTCCCGTACGGTCAACGCCCGACCCTTACGAATCGGAATCCCGAGCGCTTGAAAGTATCCAGGCGTGACGTACCGAAGCTCCACCGCGAACGGCGGAGATTCTGTGGCCGGGCGGCCGCGGATCACGAAGTCGCTCAAGTTGGCGGACCAACCCCAGTTCTGAAGTGGAAAGACTTGGGTGAATCCGGCGGCTCGAACGCCGCGAAGCCCGGCGACGCGTTCCGCGATTTCGTAGAACTGGCGGACGTCTGTGGCGGGTGGGGCGCCGCGACGAACAACGCCAAAGCGTATCCGTTGACCAAGGTGAAATGTGACAACGTTTCTGGTCACCATTCCGGTGTCCGTGTTCCGGAGACGGATGAGCTCACGAATCAGAACGGCAGCGCCGACAGCAAGGGCGAACGCGAGCGCCACCTCAGCAACGACAAGGCCATCACGCAGGCGTCGTGACGCCGGGCCCATCGTAGTGTGACTGCTCGGCTGCTGCTGGAAGGATTGCGAGCCGGTTCGCAGCGCGAGGATGGCTGGGGCAAGGCCGAATCCGGTTGCCGTGAAGGCGCAGGCCGCAAGAAAGAACAGAAACACGTGCCAGTCGGGACTGACCTCGTGAGCTCGAGGGATGTGCGCTGCGGCGAGCAGCATCAGCCGATCAGCTCCCCACCACGCAAGCCCGAGGCCGGCGACACCACCGGCGAACGAGAGGACAAGGCTTTCACTTAAGAACTGCCGCACGAGGCGAACAGAGCCGGCGCCCAACGCCGCTCGAACAGCGACCTCCCGGCTTCGAAGAGTCATGCGCACCAACAACAGATTCATCACGTTTGCGCAGGCAAGGGCCAGCACGATGGCTGCCGCGCCAAAGAGGACGAAGAGTGTACGA
This sequence comes from Acidobacteriota bacterium, assembly GCA_016201205.1. Taxonomy (GTDB): domain Bacteria; phylum Acidobacteriota; class Terriglobia; order Bryobacterales; family Bryobacteraceae; genus CADEFT01. Next base: position 33,793 of record JACQDF010000218.1, on the reverse strand, counting down.
CGAACTGGTCTCGCGACAACGGCTTCGGATAGAGGCGCGAGCCGTACGCCACGTGTTCCGTACGAGTCGGGATACTGCGTCGCCAGACGCCTGGCGATCACCGCCAGTTCACTTTCGGCAGCGCGCAACGGAATGCCCGCCTTCAGCCGGCCGGTGACGTGGCTGAAGCGAGTATTCCTCTGTAGCGGTGGATCCAAGGGAACCCACAAATCGGTTCGCGCCTCGGATGCGACGCCTGGCAGCAGGGAAGCGGCTCCGTATGGAAACTGAAAAGAATCGGGCATCACGCCGATGATCGTGAACGGCTCACCGTCGAGTGTGACCGGCATGCCAATCACCGACGGGTCGCCACCTAGCCGCTGCTTCCAGAATCCTTCCGCGGCAACGGCAACGGTTGCCGGATCGCCGGATCGGAAGGTTCGCCCTGCCAACGGCGGCACACCGAGCATTGAGAAGAAGCCACGTTCCGCTGCCACTGTCCTCACCCGTTCGGCTCCTGCGGATCCGTGAAGATAACGGGCAGAGACCTCGTATCCGGCAAGCGCGTCGAACGACTCGCTTTGGCCTCGATATTCCTCGAGGTGTTCCACGGCTTCGCCTCGGATGGCGGGCGTGCCGTAGACCTGTACGAGACGATCGGGTTCAGCAAACGGCAGCGGCCGCAAGACCACGCCGCGAACGACGGTGAAGATGGCGGTATTCGCTCCGATGCCAAGCGCAAGGGTTGAAACGGCGGTTGCGGCGAACGCCTTATGTTTGGCGAGGCTGCGCACCGCGAAACGAAGATCCTGGACCAGATCTTCGAACCATCTCCAGCTCACAGCGTGGCGACTCTTTTCTCTATGCGATCGCAAAAGGTCACCGCCGCATCGCCACTACGATCTTCGAGCTGGTCACCTTGCCCGGCAGCCTCACCACCAGCTTCCGGGCGCCCTCGTTGTCGCGTTGCGGAGGAGGCTGCGCGGCGGAGACCACTTCGAACACAGCGCCCCGCGGCGACCGGATCTCGACGCCGAGAGTCCGGCTGCCTTTGCGCAGCTCCGCCTTGGCGCCATTCAGCCTTACTTCGGCGTCGGTGATCATGCCCCACAGCGCCTCCACTGGCTGCCGGGCTTCCACCACATCCTCGATCACCGCCTCGCGGCGATCCACCAGCGACACCGCCCGCTCCAGCCGCGACACCTTGCCGGGATACGCCGCCGCCAGATCGAAGCGCACCCGCGCAAGTTGCGGCTCGAACCGCTGCTCGAGCACACGAGCTGCTGCCTTCGAGTCCTGGTTTTCACCATCGATCAGCACAGTGTTGTGAGACTCCGTCCGCAGCCGGTAGTAGGTCCAGCGCTTCGCGCCGAAGTACTGCGGCAGGTTGTAATCGTCCGGACCGAGATCCATCGCCCAACGCGTCCCGGACGCATCCAGAACGAAGCTGCCGAGATCCAGGTGGCTGTGGTTGGCTTTATTGTCTCCGCCTTTCACCGCAAGGAAGATTCCATCGGGATCATTCCAGGAGCTGCGCAGGAACGCGGTCTGGACTCCTTCGAACATCGCATCGAGAGGCCAATGTGCCTTTTCCACCGATGTTCCCCGCGGCTGAAACCAGACCAGATCGAGCGCCTCGGCGTGCTTCGATGCCCGCAGGCAGTCCTGTTGATGTTGCGCATAGACAGGCTGCGAAAATCGGCGCGCGAGCCAGAACATCTCGGACGCCGAACCCACCGCATCGCCGGCATCGGCGTAGTTGAAGGTCTTTGCGGACGGGCCGCTGAAATAGACACGGAAGTGGCCCGCGCGATGGAAACCCGGCATCTCGGATAAACCCAGGTCGCTGCCCAGTGCGGTCTCCAGCGCGGCGAGAAAGTAGACGGTGTACCGCGTGGCATAGTGCCAGTAGCCTGGGCCTTCATTCCAGCCGCCGTCCGGCGCATACGAGCTCAGTGCGAGAGGCAGCGATTTGAGCGCATACCTGAGCGACGCCCGCGCCTTGTCCGGCTCGTCATCCGCGATAGCCAGCGCGCCGATGCCGATGCCGCCGTTGCACACCTGGTTCCAGTTGTGCCGAGCCAACACCCAGCCGCGCTGTCGCTCGTAGAGTGGCATTGCCTGGTCGAGGCCTTTCTCGACAATCGCACGCCGGATCCACGTACGCTGTTCGGCGGAAAGCGCGGAGTAGAGCCAGTCATAGGCGATGGCAAACGCGTGCGTCATCTCCGCGGTGTCGAGGAAGTGCGAAGGGTTCCAATCCGGAAAGGTCGCCGCGGCGTGCAACTCCCGCAGCGTGCGGTCGAAATAGCGCCGCTCACCGTCGAGACGGTACAACAGCGCCAGCGTGTACACCCGGTCCAGGCAGCGCCGGCTCTGCGTCAGCAGCCGCGGGCCGATGATTTCGTACTTCACTGTTTCAGCCGTTTCGAGTTTGTCCGCGTCAGCCTTCAGCCGTTCGTACGCCGTCCGGGCGAGCGGCTCGGATCGAATGGCATCCCGAATCCGCGCCAGATCGGAATCGAGCAGGATCAGCCGCGGATGCTCCTTGCGAAGCGTCTTCAGGGGATCCTCCTCCGTCTGTGCGAAGCCGGAAACAAAGATGAGGAATGAGGAGAGAAACAGGATCATAACTTTCTTAGCTCACGGTAAGCGAGAACTTGCCGCCTTCAATGCGTTGAGGACGCCGCAGGCGGATCGTCAATTCGCCATTCGCAATTTGCGTTTCGGCTTCGAGCGACACTTTCGCCTTCTGCCCCGCGAACGGAAAACGCAGCACGGCCAGATCGAGCGCTCCACCCTCCACCGTCAGCTCGACTTCGACTGCCTTGGGAGTCTTTCGCTGGGAATAATTTCCCCAGGCGGTCCCCGCGGAGTACAGGCAGCGGAAGTTGTCGCCGCCCTGGCGCGGCTGGAAGCGGAGTTCCTTGTCCGGCGCCGAGTAGGAGAACCCGGACCAGGCGAGCAGCAACGACCAGCTCGACATTGCGCGTGCGTAGTGATGCCCGCACTCGATCTCGTTCCACGGGTTCCGCCGCACACCGTCATAGCGGTCGCGAACGGCATCCACGATCGCCACCCCCTCTTTCAGCATCCCCTCGTAGATGAGGTGCGCCGCCACCTGGTACTCGATGCCCGTCCACACTTCATCGGAGTAGACAAACGGCAGCGCCGGGCGGCTCCCTCGCGGCCAACTGCACAGCAGCAGGCCTTTCTCATCATTCATCGCGTACAGCCGCTGCGTGTTCGGGAAATCGCCGAAACCGTCGCGGAAGTTGTAGCGGAAAATCGACCGCAAGGCCGCTCGAAGGTGCCCGGGCGGCATCAGCTTGCCCAGATTCACCACCTCCGCGAACCACTGGCCGAGCAGTTGATCGGAAAGGCAGCCTTCGCCGTATTGATACTTGCGAGCCCGCTCCGCCCGCTCGTCAATTCGCTGGATGTAATACTCGCCGTTCCACAGAAGCTGGTCCAGGCGTTTGGAACCCTCCTCGAAGAGCTTCTGGTAGGAATCGGCGGCGGCGGTGTCGCCCAGATGACGCCCCATCCGGGCGGCGGCTGCGAGCGCTCCCAGATACAGGGTTCCCATCATGGTGTTGGGGCCGTAAAACTCGATGTCGTACGTATTGTGCTGCTCGCCTTCCATCACGCCGTCACGGTCCGCGTCCCACTTCGCCCAGGCGTATTCGAGCGCCCGCTTTACTTGCGGCCAGAGCTTGCCGAGCCACTGATCATCGCCGCCCAGACGCCATTCGCGGTATACCTTCATGACGCAGCCCATCTGGCCGTCGGCGGCTGGGAAAGGAAGTCTGCCGCCCTCTTTCAACGGCACCGCGGTGCGGAAGCCCATGCTGCCGTCGGGCCTCATGTTGATCAGGAAATCCGTCTCCCGCATGTTGCGCTCGAGGTCGGGATACAGGTGCGCCAGGGCCTGCTCGTAGTTGTAAACATGAGTGCAGTTCATGGGGCAGCAGCCGGCGTGATCATTCGATCCCTCATAGGCCAGGACACGCTTGCCTTCCATCACCATCACCGTATTGGTCCGCACGATGGACGCCTGGCTGGAGACGGCATCGATCACCGCCGGAGGCAGCCCGGACAGGTACAGCAGGTCGCGATAGCGGGCCGAGCGCTCTCGCAGCGAAGACAGGTGGCCAAGAGTGTACACAGCCGGTTCCCACGACGAAGACCAGCGTGTGCCGTAGTGATTCTTGAGAACGGCTCCAGGCTGGTCTCTTTGAGGCAGGACCTGCGTGTTCGGGAAGAGCCAGCTCAAGACAAAAGTGACCTTCTTTGTTTCAGACGGATCGAGAGCGAAATGAGCGGCCAGGGTGGCGTATTCCGTGGTTCCTTCCGCGGAAGGCTTCGAGGACTGGCTGGGGAAGCGCCCCCGGCCGAGGAATTCATCCCACCATTTCTGGAACTCGTCCCACCATTCGCCATGCTCCCACTCGAGCCGGTACGAGACGGCGGCAGCATTTGTCGCCAGAGCGAGGGAGCCATACTGGGTCCAGTCGCTGGCGTGCTTGGTTGAGCTCAGCAGCAGTCCGGAGAAGTCTCCCTGCTTTCGGAATTCGTTCAGATTCTGGCCGAAGAAGCCTGCCCGGCGGCTCTGGAGTCTGGAGACGCCATCGTAGCCGATCGGATTCATGAGGGAGAAGGCCAGGGCCGCCTCGATCCGTGAGCTCGCCAGCGAGCGCAAGCTGTATGTAAGCGCCGCCACCGGGAGGCTGGAATTGTCCGTGTCCAGCGGGATCATCGGGTTGAATGCTTCGAGGGAAATCTCGACGGGAATCTTCGGATCCTGAAATCGGATTTCCGCGAACGGATAAGAGCCGGTGAAAACCGCCTCGCGCAGCCGAGGCAAGCCCACCCCCGTTTCCCTGGCAACGCCGGAAGAGCCGGTGAAGGGAGGATGCGGCCGCCTCTCGAGCACACGGATCAGCGGCTGGCGCAAGCCGCCTCCGGCCAGCCGCGCTGCCACGAAAGTGAACGGCAGCGTGCCCCCCTTGTTGGGGCGGTTGAAGATTTCCCAATCACGGAGATTCCCGTAGCCGCCGACAGATACGGTCCCCGTGCCGATGCCGCCGAGCGGGAACGCGATCTCCCGCAGCGCCTCGCCGGTGAAGCGCCTGCCCACAGGGAAAGGAGCTGAAGAGGAAGAGCGATTCTGGGCGGCGGCTGTTGAAGCCGCTGCTCCCAGAAACAGATCACGCCGGTTCATTCTCATACAACCTCCGGAAAACGGTGCTCAGGGCGAGGCGCAGCCGGGCGAAATGCCTGGCGCTTCAGGATGCGCAGGCGTCCTGGCAGATCCTGCCTTGCCCGGTCTACGATCTCATCGAGGAGTCCGGGCGTCGCCCGCGCCCGGAGATTCACGACCAATTCGTGACGCCGGCAAGGCGGCGCATCCAATGGCCCGTCCACGGCCGGCTCGTCGCCGTTGGCGCAGATACCGGCTCGCAGATATCCGGCATCCGACTGCGCCAACACCTTCAGATGCGCGATCTGGACGCGGGCGCGAGTCAGCTCGGCGTCCAGATGTTCGAGCAGCGGTCCAGTGACGGCGGCCAGTGTCAGCGGCCTTGGCGGATGAAGGATGGCCTGCCAGTTGAGCCAGCCAAGCGCGGCTTCGGCTTCCGCATAACGCTGGTAATCGATCTCGAGTCTCCGCTCTCCAGGAGCCATGCGGAAATTGAGAACATCGTCAAGCCACTCGGGGATTCCTTCGCCCGTCCTGGCAGACAGCCGGCGCGCGTGGATTCCCGGCAGAGCGGGAAGCTGCTGATCGCGGTCCGCCTTGGTGAAGCAAACCAGATCCGCTTCCGCGATCTGCCTTTGGAACAGATACGAAAGGTGAGGATCGGCGCCTGGCGCAAGAAGTTGTTCCGCGCGGACGGGATCCACCAGCACCGTCAGCGGAGCCAGGCGAACGCGGTCCCCGTACAATCTCCGGATGGGCCGTAAGACGGTGGCTGCCAGATCGGTGCAACTGCCCACCGGCTCGGCGAAGATGATATCGGGCGGCTCGCCGGACCCGGTCAGCCGCTCGATCGAGCGGAAGAAATCCGAAAAGCGGCAACAGAGGCAGCCGCCGGTAATTTCGGCGGTGTCGAAACCGGCGGCGCCCGCCAGGCGAGTGTCCACGAGCTCTTCGCCCTGGTCGTTGGTAATGATGCCCGCCCGCAGCCCGGCGGATCGCAAGTGAGCCGCCGCGGCCAGGATCAGACTGGTCTTGCCGGCGCCCAGGAAGCCGCCGGTGATGGCCACGAGCGATGGTTTGATGCGCGAGAGAATCGTGCACCTCCCAGCAAAGTTGCAGGAGTTACGTCACACAGCCACCGGCGCCGCGCACTGCACAAACGCCGCATCCAGCATTCGCGTGAATTCGTCGACATCGCTCTTGGAGATATTCAGCGGCGGCGCGATCCGCAGCATATTGCCGAACAGGCCGCCTTTGCCGATGAGCAGCCCCTGCTCTCGAGCGGCTTCGAGAATCATGTTCGTCTCCGCCGACGCCGGCTCTTTTGTCTTAGGGTCGCGCACCAGTTCGATGCCTTGCATCAGGCCCATGCCGCGCACTTCGCCGATCAGCGGGTGCTTTTCGGCCAGCTCTTCCAGCCGCTCCCGCAGATACGCACCGGTCACCGCGGCGTTCGTGCGCAAATCCCTCTCTTCGATGAAATCGAGCACGGCCTTGGCCGCGGTGGTGGACACCGGGTTGCCGCCGAAGGTGGACAGCGTGATGCCCTTGACCGAATCGGCGATCTGCGGCCGCGCGACAGTGAGCCCGATCGGCATCCCGTTGCCCAGGCCCTTGGCCGAGGTGATCACGTCCGGAACCACACCGTAGTGTTCAATGCCGAACCACTTGTGGCCGGTCCGCCCCCAGCCCGTTTGCACTTCGTCGCTGATAAAGATTCCGCCGTAGCGGCGGACGATATCGGCCACAATCCGGAAATACTCCTTCGGCGGCGTGATGAAGCCGCCGGCGCCTTGAATCGGCTCAGCGATGAGGCCGGCCACGCGGCCGCTGGTGGTCGTCTGGATGGTTTCTTCGAGATTCCGCGCGCACTTGATGTCGCAATCCGGATAGCTGAGCCCGAACGGGCAGCGGTAGCAGTAGGCGTTGTGGGCGTGAACGACGCCGGCCATGGACGCGCCAGGCAGCCTCCACGTCCATTGGCCAGTGGCTGCCATGGCCTGCGAGCTGCGTCCGTGATAGGAATAGCGCAGCGCCACGATCTCGCTCGATCCGGTGTAACAACGGGCGGCGACGATCGCCATCTCGTTGGCTTCCGTGCCCGAGTTGGTGAAGAAACTCTTGCTCAGCGCCCTTTCCGGGGTGATGGAAGCGATCTTGCCGGCAAGCGCTACCTGCGGCTCGTTGGCATAGAGTGTCGACAGATGCACCAGCCGGTCCACCTGCTCATGAATCCGGCGGGTGACGAATTCATTGGAATGCCCTACGCTCACCGTGAGGATTCCGGCAAAGAAATCGAGGTATTGTTTCCCGCCCGCGTCCCAGACGTATTGATCTTTGGCGCGTGCCGCCACCAGCGGCTCGCGGTAATAGTGGAGCACGGCGGGGAAAAGGAACTCCTTCTGCGCCAGCAGGATCTCGTCTTTGGTCATGGCCTTATCAGAACATTAGCAGATCGAGGGCGCGGCTGTGGAGCACTTGACTTTGCCGGAATTGGCGCGTCAGACTGAAAAAGCCGTCATCTCCGCGTGCGTGCTTAAAACATTTGGGGGATTTCTTGATTTTCATTCTTCTGGCCGTGCTTGTGACTGGCTACCCTCTGCTGGCTCAAACCGGCGACTTCCCCGGTTATGGAGGTCCTGCCGTCGCCAGCCGCGGCATGCAAACGGCCGGCGTCCGCGGCGGCGCCCCGCTCGAGATTCGGCCTTATGCGAGTGTGACTGCTGTCTACGACGACGGCGTCATCGGCGTCGGCCTGGACAAGAACGGCAATATCACGGATCCGGGAGCGCTGTACGGGATCGAAGCCAACGTCGGCGCCTACGGCACGCACCAATGGAAGCGAACCCGGCTTGGGCTCGACTATCAGGGCCTCTACCGCCACTACAACCAGAAGACCTACTGGAATGGCAGCGACCATTTGATCAGTCTCGACTTCGCTCGCCAGCTCACGCGCCGCTCCACCCTCGTCTTGCGCACCATGGGCGGGACCAGCTCCAGGGCGGTCGGCGGTGTGTTCGGCTACGGCTCGATCGACCCCGCCTTTCAAGGCATCCCCATTCGGGATATTTTTGACAACCGCAGCTACTTCGTTCAAACGATCGGCCAGTACGTTCTCCAATTGGGCGCTCGCAATTCCTTCAGCGTCGGCGGAGACGGCTTTGTTGTCGCGCGGCAATCCAAAGCCCTGAATGGCGTCAAAGGCTATCGAGTTTTCGCGGACTTTGCCCGCCGGCTTTCGCGGCGCCAAACGCTCGGCGTCGTCTACCAATACTTTCATATGGACTATTCGCGGGCCTTCGCTGAAGGCGATGCACAGATGCTCGCCCTGAATTTCTCCCGGCAGTTCGGCCGGAACTGGCAGCTTGTGTTAGCCGCCGGCGGGAGCCGAGTGGATAGCGCCGGAATCCGGGTGGTCACGCTCGATCCGGTTGTCGCGGAGCTGCTTGGCCGGACCGCCGGCCGTGAAGCTTTCAACAGAATCAACTACGTTCCGTCGATTCAGGGATCGATTCTTCGCAAGTTCCGGCACTCCAGTCTGAGCTTCGGGTACTCGCGCGGCGTCTATTCCGGCAATGGCGTCCTGCTGGTGAGCCGCACGGAGGATGTTCATGCGATTTACAGCTACAACTCCGGCCGGCGCTGGTCCCTTTCGGGCAATGCCGGCTACTACAGCGTCTCCGGATTCGGCTCCTACGGCGACAGATTCCGCACGGGTTCCGGCGGCACCCTGTTTTCCTACCGCATCTGGGAGAACGTCTATTTTACCGGGGGCTACGACCTGCGACGAGTACAGGTGACCACTTCGGGCTTCCACCGTTTCGGCAGCCGCCTGACCGGCGGCCTTACCTATAGTCCAGGGGAGATCCCCGTCTGGATTCGCTAACCCCGATGGCGCGCATTCTGCTGGTGGAAGACGAGGAGGCGCTCTCGAGGCTGATGAAAACCTGTCTGGAGCGGCTTGGCCACGAAGTCGTCTGCTGTCTCACCGCCGCCGACGGCCTGTCCGCGCTCGGAGCAGCCTGCCCGGCGTTCGACCTCGCCATCCTGGATCACTGGCTGCCCGACATGAACGGCATGGAGATGCTGTCCGCGGTTCTGACCAGTGCACCGCGCCTGCGGGTGCTGATCGCCAGCGGCAACCCTCCGGGCGACTCGGAACTGCCCGCCGAAGGGGGTCAACGCGTCCGTTGCCTGCGGAAACCGTTCCTGCCCAAGATGCTCGGCGAGGCGATCGAGCAGTTATTGCAAGGCTAGTTAGCTAGCGAGTAGTTGCCACTCTGGCTCGGGTCATGACCATTGGGATTGGATGGGCAGACGCCCCACGTCCCCCCGCCGAAAAAGAACAAGCCCTGACAAACACGGCACCAACGCCACTCGCTTTGTCCGGCCGGGGCATTCTGCGCCAGCAGGTAATTCCTGCTGAACCTCCGTTATGCTGTCCCCCCGCCGGACACTGGCCTGCGATTCCCGCTTTGCCCGCGAAAAACAGGCCGGAGCACCTTCCGCAAAACCGCCAATCCGGCTGCCCGTTGCCTGCCTCGACCGACAGGATGTAGTTCGAGCTGCCGGTCATATCGTGCGGGCCACCCTTGGGGCAGACTCCTTTTGCCGGAACGCCCGCAAAAAACAAGCCCTGGCACTTCCGGCACCAACGCCAGTTGGGCTGGCCGTACGGGACGCTCGGGGTAATCCTCTTGTATCCCCTGTCGACAAAGAACGTGAACCAAGTCTTCGAAGAAGCCGAGTTGATCAAGACGTCCTGATTGAGCTCCCGGATCGTTGCCTTTTTCTCCGGAGCATTCGGATCATACGCGGTGATGAGAACAGGCCGGCTCGGGTTTGCCGCGATGGCGACCAGATGGTGACCCTGCCCATGGCCCGCCAGGCAGATCGGCACGGGGTTTCCGGCACTCAGCGCCGGCTTCCCCACAGGGTTAACTGAAAGTCGCGGAAACGTGCCTCGTCCTTGAATCCGCCCAACACGGGGGAGTAGCATCCTAAGTGTAAGGGCAAAACCGCCCAAAGGGGGGCGACTGTATGGCATTTTGCAGGCTCATTCATTTGATCGCAGTGTGGCTGCTGATCGTTCCCGCAGCCTTGGCTCAGGAGGCTCGTGGAACCATCCGGGGTCGCGTCACCGATCCTCAGGATGCGATCGTTCCGAACGCCGCCGTCCAGGTGATGAATCTGGCCACGGGGCTCACCACTACGCTTACCTCGAATGAACAGGGGATCTATCAGGCGCTGTACCTGCCGCTAGGCAAGTATCGTATTACGGCCGAGGCCAGCGGCTTCAAACGCGTGGTCAGAGACAACATCGAAGTGCGCGTCAATGACCGGCTCGAAGTGAACCTGGTATTGCAGGTCGGCGAGGTAACCGAGTCGGTGACCGTTGTGGCCGAGACGCCATTGCTGGAAACCACCTCTTCCTCCGGCGGCCAGGTGGTTGATGCGCGGCGGGTGGCCGAGCTGCCGATCGCTCACGGCGAGCCTTATGCCTTGATGGCGACGACCACCGGGGCCGCGTTCACCGGCGACCCCGCTCTGGACCGGCCGTTCGAGCCTTCGCACATCGCAAACTACGCCATCGGCGGCGCCCGCGGGTTGAGAAACGAGCTGACCTTGGACGGCGCGCCCGCCGGTGCATCCACCGCCAATCCGCGCGAGGTGTCCGCCTCTTACGTCCCGCCCACCGACATCCTCGCCGAAATGAAAGTGCAAACCGCGGCGTTCGACGCCAGCGTCGGACAGACCGAAGGCGGCGTGGTCAGCCTCAGTCTGAAGGCGGGCGCCAACCAGTTCCACGGCACCGCCTATTACAATAAGCTGGCGCCCGAGTTGAACGCCAATCTCTTCTTTGCCAACCGCAACGCCCAGCCCATCTCCGACTTTGATTACAACCGCTGGGGCATCTCGGCCACCGGCCCGGTAGTGCTCCCCAGGCTCTACAACGGCCGCAACCGGACGTTCTACATGTACGGGTATGAAGGCATCCTCGAGACACGCCCGCGCGGCAGCGTGCTGACCGTGCCCACCGACGAGCAGAAGCGGGGAGACCTGTCCGGACTGCTGAGGCTCGGCCCCAACTACCAGATCTATGATCCGTTCACCCGACGCGTCGAGGGAGCGCGCTTCCGCACCGATCCCATCCCGGGCAACATCCTCCCGTCCAGCCGCATCAGTCCCATCGCGACCAACATCCTGAAGTACTACGCTCCGCCGAACGTGGCCGGCACGGCCGACGGCGGCAACAACCTGTCGCAGCCGAATCTTCCCGAGCAGGCCCGCTACTACACCCACACCTGGCGGCTCGATCACAACATCAACGACAATTGGCGCACCTTCGGCCGCTTTAGCTGGTACAACCGCGGGAGCACTTACAGCGACCACTTCCACAACATCTCCACCGGAGAATGGTTTTGGTTCCACGCCGTCAACGGCATCTGGGATCACGTGTACACGGTCAGTCCAAGAATGGTGATGAACATCCGTTATGGGTACAACCGGTTCATCCGGCACGTCAGCCGCAATCCCGAGAGCCTGGGGTTCGATCTCACCAGTCTGGGGTTCCCCAAGTCCTGGAACGACGCCATCCCGGCCGACATCCGGCGGTTCCCGAACATCAGTCCCGGCGGATACTACGCCACCAACGGCAGCATTTTGTGGCGGCCGCAGGACACTCATGACTACACGGCGGCGTTTGACAGGATTCAGCGGTCGCACTCGATCAAGTTCGGCACGAACTATCGCCTCTATTACAAGAACCAGGTAAACCCGGACATCAACTCGACGGGGCAGATCGCCTTCGGCGACACCTTTGCTCGGGGCCCGCTGGACAATTCACCGGCTTCTCCGCGCGGCCAGGGACTCGCCTCTTTGCTGCTCGGCATTCCAACCGGTGGCGGTGTCGAGCGCCGCGCCGGCTTCGCCGAAAGGAACTCGGTGTGGGCCTTCCACGTCCAGGATGACTGGAAGCTGACTCGCAAGCTGACGTTGAATCTGGGTCTGCGCTACGAACTCGAGTCGCCTTTGTCGGAGCGGCACAACCGCACCGCGCGCGGGTTTGACGCCAGCGCGGCGCAGGCCATCGCGGCCGCCGCCCAGGCAGCGTACGCCAGGAACCCCACTCCTGAAATGCCTCCCAGCCAGTTCAAGGTGGCCGGCGGTCTCACGTTTGCCGGCGTCGGCGGCCAGCCGGACACGGTCTGGAACCGCGATACCAACAACTTCATGCCGCGCATCGGGTTCGCCTACAGCGCCACTCCGAAGACCGTGATCCGCGCCGGCTATGGCATTTTCTATGCCTTCATGGGCGTGCGGCGCGGCGATGTCATCCAGTCAGGGTATTCCTTTACAACGAATCTGGTGCCCACGCTGGACGGCGTCACCTACATCGCCACCATTGCGAACCCGTTCCCGAGCGGCATCACCGAGCCGCCAGGGGCGTCCCAGGGAGCGGCGACATTTCTCGGTCAAGGCATCTCCTTCTTCGAGCCGGGCCTGAAGACGCCTTACAATCAGCGCTGGCAGTTTGGCATTCAGCGTGAGCTGGCTGGCCGAACCGTGCTCGAGCTCACCTATGCCGGAAACCGCGGAACCGCCATCGAGGTCTCGCGCGAGTTCAACTCGACTCCGCTCCAGTACTTAAGCACGTCACCCACCCGCGATAACGACAGGAACACTTATCTGACCGCCAACCTGCCGAATCCGTTCGCCGGCTTGCTGCCGGGAACCAGCCGCAACGCCGCCACCATCTCACGCCAGGCGTTGCTGACACCCTATCCGCATTTCACCGGCGTGGGCACAACCAACAATCAAGGCTACTCGACCTACCATTCCTTTGCCATCGAGGCGGACAAGCGCTTCTCCAGAGGGCTCACCATCCAGGGAGGCTACACCTGGTCGAAGTTCATGGAGGCGACCGGTTACCTCAATGGCGCCGATGCGCTGCCCGCCTACACCATCTCGGATCAGGATGTTCCGCACCGCTTCAGCATGAGCTTCATTTACGAGCTGCCTTTCGGCAAGGGCCGCGCGCTGGCCTCGACCGCTCCCAAGGGCATCTCCGCCATGATCAGCGGCTGGCAGGTGCAGGGCATCCACGTCCGGCAGAGCGGGCAGGCGCTCGGATTCGGCAACATGCTCTTCTATGGCGACATCAAGAAGATCGCGCTGCCTTCGGATCAGCGCACCATCGACCGCTGGTTTGACGCCTCGATGTTCGAGCGCAACAACACACGGGCGCTGGTGAGCAACGTGCGCGTTGCGCCTCTTCGTTTTTCCGGCATCCGTGGAAACGGGCCGGTGAACTGGGATCTTTCGGCGCTCAAGAACACCAGGATCACCGAGAAAACGCGCCTCGAGATCCGAGGAGAGTTTCTGAACGCCACCAATACGCCGTTCTTCGCCAATCCAACTACCGATCAATACAGCACGGCCTTTGGAACGATCGCCAATACGCGCGGGTACGCCCGGCGCATTCAGCTTGGCGTGAAGCTGATTTATTAAGGCGATCAGCGAATGTCTTTGACTTTGGGCGCCGCCAGGTAGCCGACGATCTTGTCGTTCTGCACCTGGTTGACGACGATCTCATACGGCACGCGAGCTTTGGCCACATAGAACTGAACCGGCTCGTTGATGGTCCGGTCCTTCTTTTCGACGCGCTTGTCGTCCGCGATGAGCTCGATGGTAAAGCGGTTGCGACGGGGGTCGGATCTCTTCAACTGCACGGCTACTTCGCCGATGCGCTGCGGCGCCTTGGTCCGGGGCAATTGGAATTCGATGTAGGTGCGCTCGCCGAGCGCTTTCAGCGCCGCCAGCTCTCTGGCGTTGGTGGCAATCAGCCCGCTCTGGACGCCGAGATCTCCGCGGACGCTTCTTAGCTCGCCGACGGTTTTTTCCAGGTCCGTACGCGTCTGGGCCACGTCCGACTTGACGCTTCTGACGTCGCCGGCGATTCCGGTTACCTGCTCTGTGGTCTCGCTGGCCGAGTGGCGTATCTCGCCGAGCTGCGCGGTCAACTGGCGGTGCTGATCCAACTGCTGCTGCATCTGCGCCTGCTGTTGCTGCTCAATCTTCTTCGTCAGTTGCTCGGAGTAACGCTTGGCCGCGGTGCTGGCCTGGGAGACGGCCTGGGCCGAGCGCGCACCGGCCTCTTCCGTCTGCCGGCGCAGCGCCCCCAGCGCCTGCTCGTTCTGCAAATGGCGTGAAGCGGCTTCCGAGGCGAGGCTGGCCATCTCCGTCTTCATCGCGGTCCGAAGGCCGCGGATGTCTGCCTCGAGCTTGCCGGCTTTGATGAGCAGATAGACGTTTCCCGCCGCCAGCAGGGCTCCGAAGGTGACGGCGCCGAGGACAAGGGCGTTGCGAAGCGCGCTTCCGGTTGGTTGCGCAGGGACACTGGTGGTGAACATGTTTTGTGCTCTCCTCTGGACTGTCTGGGATTGGCGAGGTGCGCTACAAATGTATGAGACAGGCAAGCCGCTCCAGGCGATAACCCGTCGCCGCCTGCCTGCCTTCTCCCCGTACCATTACTTATGCAACCCGTGTACCAAACCGGCAACGTATTGAAAACACGAGAATTGAGGGAAGCGGGAGCATCCCAAAGCCGGAAAATTTGCCCTCCGGCAGCGGCTGAAGCGGAAAGTTTTACAGACTGCCGGCGTCGCGATCGTAAACCAGCTCGCCGCCGGCGTAGGTTTCGAGCACCTCCACACGCGATTCTGTTTCGCGATAGCGGAACACGACCAGGTCCGCTTTTTCGCCCGCTTCGAGGCCCCGCTGGCGATTGGCGATGCGAGCGACACGCGCCGGGTTGCGTGACGCCATGGTGAGCGCGTCGGCCAGAGAAACATCGGCCATGCGGATGGTGTTGCCGATGGCAACATCCATGCGCAGGGCGGAGCCTGCCAGACGCTCGCCGCCTCGCATGACGACGCGGCCCTCGGGCTTCAGCTCGACGTCGACTTCGCCAAGGCGATAGAAGCCTGGCTGGCATTCGGCCGGCGCCACGGCGTCGGTCACCAGAATCGACCGCTCGAGGCCTTTGGCGCGAATGGCGGCTTTCAGGAAGCTGGCCGGCAGGTGAAATCCGTCGACGATGAAGCCCGCTGCGAGCTGGTCATTGGAAAGCTGGTCCCAGATGTAATTCGGATGGCGCGGCAGGATGTTGTGAGCGCCATTGCCGAGGTGCGTCGATTTGGTGGCGCCGGCGCGTACCGCATCCTGGATCTCGTCCGCGGTGGCCTTGGTGTGACCGATGCTGACGACGACGCCTTTGCGCACAAGGGCTTCGATATAGCGGGGCGCCTGAGGCCACTCCGGAGAAACGGTGACCATGCGGATGTAGCCGCGGGCAGCCTCCTGCCAGCGCTGAAACTCATCGAGGTCCGGCGGGCGGACCCAGCGCGCCGGATGCGCGCCTCGCGGGCCGTCTTCCGGCGAGATGTGCGGGCCCTCGACGTGGAAGCCCTCCATGACGTGGCCATGCGCAAGCTGTTCCTTGGCGTCGGCGAGATTCCGCATCGATCCCAGGATCTCGTCCGGCCCGCCTGTAATCACCGTGGGGAGCAGGCGCGTAACGCCAGTCGAGAACTGCACCCGTAAAGAACGGTCAATGGCTTCGAGCGGGCAGTGGGGGGTGCAATAGTCGGCGCCGGCGAAGCCGTTCACTTGAAGATCAATCCAGCCGGGAGCGACCAAAGGCAAGTCGCCCGGCGGCGGCGCGATGAGAGGATCCACCAGACCGATGGTTTTGTCAAAGCGGATCTCGACCGGCTGGCGGCTGAAAGCGTCGAGGGCGATCAGTTGGCTCATGAAAGTGTCTAACCAAATCCTTCCTTTTCTGTTTTATTCACAGATTACCCACAGCGGTACTGCGCTAAACCTATGATCTTACTTAAAAAATAAGTTGTTGAAATCCATATCCGGCCACCGGTTCACTGTAGCGCCGCCGGCGCGGGCCTTGCTAGAAAGAAAGCCAGATCCACCGCGGGCATTCGGGAGATGGGTTGATCTCGGGGGAGGTGGCCGTCTTCAGGATGCCCGCGGGGTTCCTGATCACCCTCGCCGCGTAGCGCCTAAGCCTCGCCTACACCACCACCGCCGGTTGCCCGGCATGCACTCGAGTAAGCCAGCCGTGCCGGTCCGGTTTTGCCCCATTGATGATCGCGAAGAACTCCCGCTGCAATCGCTCTGTCACCGGGCCGCGCTTGCCGCTGGAAACCTGAATGCGGTCGACCGAGCGAATCGGCGTCACTTCGGCCGCCGTGCCGGTGAAGAATACTTCATCCGCGATGTACAGCATCTCGCGCGGGATGATGGTCTCAACCAGCGGGATGCCGAGGTCCTGAGCCAGGCGAATGACCGTGTCGCGGGTGATGCCCGGCAGGACGCTGGCGCCCAGGGGCGGCGTGTGAATCCTGCCGTCGCGAATCACGAAGATATTCTCCCCGGAGCCTTCACTGACGTAGCCGGCCTCATCGAGGGCGATCCCCTCGGCGTAGCCGTTGATATGCGCTTCCATGCGAATGAGCTGCGAGTTCATGTAATTGGAAGCAGCCTTGGCGAGCGCGGGCAAGGTATTGGGCGCAATGCGCTTCCAGGAGGAGATGCAGACGTCGACGCCGTGGGCGAGCGCTTCTTCGCCCAGATACTTGCCCCATTCCCAGCATGCGATGTAGACCTCCATGGGGTTATGGATGCCCAGCACGCCCATCTCACCGTATCCGCGCAAGGCGATGGGGCGGAGGTAGCAGGAATCCAGCTTATTGACTCGAACCAGCTCGATCATGGCATCGCAAAGCTCATCGATGGTGAAAGGGAATGTGTCCATCCGGTAGATCTTGGCTGAGTCCACCATCCGGCGGACGTGCTCCCGAAGCCGGAATGCGGCCGGGCCGGAAGGCGTGTGATAACAGCGGATGCCTTCGAAGACCGCGCTCGCATAGCTGACGGTATGCGAGAGGACGTGAATCCTGGCGTCGTCCCAGGGGATGAAGCGGCCATTGTGCCAGATCTTCTCGGTGGGCTTCAACATAAATTTATTATACGTCCCAGCACTTGTGGGGCGGGCTTTCAGCCCGCAAGCCCGCTTTCAGCGGGGTTAGTAGCCGCCTAAGAGGCGGCTGCGGCCAGGATTGGCCGCCCTACCAAAGGACTCGGCCGATGAGGGAAAGATGTAGAATCGGGGTATGCTGTCCCGATTCTTTTTCAGTCGCCGCGATTTATTCAACGCCGGATCGCTGTTCGGCGCGTTGTCCATGTTGCGAGAGAAACTGGCAGCGGCCCCCATGCGCATCGGCCCCACCATTTACGAGTCGATCGGGGTGCGTCCGCTCATCAACTGCAAGGGTACGTTCACCATCATTTCCGGATCGCAGACGCTGCCGGAAGTGAAGGCTGCCATGGACGCCGCCTCTCGCCACTATGTGCATCTGGACGAACTCATGGAAGCGGTGGGCGCGCGGCTGGCGGAGTTAACCAGGGCCGAATGGGGCATGGTTTCCTGCGGATGCGCGGCCGCGCTGGCGCACGCGACGGCTGCCTGCATCGCGGGCGCCGATCCGGAGAAACTGCAACGCCTGCCTGACACCAGCGGTCTGAAGAACGAAGTCATCGCGCCGGAGTATTCGCGCAACGTGTATGACCACGCCGTGCGCGGCGCGGGCGCCAGGTTCGTCACCGTGCGCACAAGAGAAGAGTACACACGTGCGTTCAGCGAGCGGACGGCGATGGTCATGGTGCTGGCCGGCGGCGGGGACCGCGGACCGCTGGGGCTGCCGGTGCTGACGCCGATTGCCAGGGAGAAAGGCGTGCCGGTGCTGGTGGACGCGGCGGCGGAGCGGCTGACGGTTCCGAATGTGCACCTCGAGCGCGGGGCGGATCTGGTGGCGTATTCGGGAGGCAAATGTCTGCGCGGGCCGCAATCGGCGGGATTGCTGCTCGGCCGCAAGGACCTGGTGAAGGCGGCTTGGATTCATTCAGCGCCGCATCACGCCTTCGGGCGGCCGATGAAGGCCGGCAAAGAAGAAATCATGGGGATGCTGGCGGCGGTCGAGCTGTGGGTGAAGCGCAATCACGAAGCGGAATGGAAGGAATGGGAGAGCTGGATTGGGGAGATCGCGAAAAGCGTCGAGCGGGTCGAGGGCGTGACCACCAAGGTCGTTCAGCCGGACGGCCTGTCGAACAACGCACCGCGATTACAGATCCTGTGGGACGGAGAGAAGCTGGGGCTGAGCGGCGAGCAAGCCGAGCAGAAGCTGCTGAGCGGGAATCCGCGAATTATTCTTGGCGGATCGGGCGGATCAAGACGCAGGGGCCTGAAGAACAGCTCGCTCACGGTGATGCCCTACATGATGATGGCCGGGGACGCGAAGATGGTGGCGCAGCGAATGCATGAGGTGTTGTCGAAACCGGAGAACCGGGAGCGGGCGGCGCCGGCGCCGGCGGTGAATGTGAGCGGGCAGTGGGATGTGCGCATCGAGTATGTGCTCGGCAAGGCGCATCACAGCCTGCTTTTCGAGCAGCGCGGCGAGGAGCTCGTGGGGACGCACGCGGGCGAGTTCCTGAGCAGTGATTTGCGCGGGACCGTCGAGGGCGACGAAGTGTGGTTCCGTAGCTCGCACAAGTATGAAGGCACGCGGATCGGCTACGAGTTCGCCGGCAAGATGAGCGGGGAGACGATGACGGGCACGGTGGATCTGGGCGAATATGGGCAGGCGCGGTTCACGGCCGAGCGGCACAAGTACGGGCAGCCGGGGCGGCTGCGCTCATGCTCATTTCGATACCTCCCGGGCATGCGGCTGAGCAGGTCCGCGGCCCCGTTGGGATCATAGCCCGCCGCAAGAGCATAGTGAAACCCCAGCGTGTCCGCTTCGAACTCCTGATATTGCGCATAGCCTGCAGCGGCGATCGAGCGCGCCAGGTTCACCAGCGCGCCAATGTCGCCAAAGCCGAGCTTCTCGAGCCGCATCTGATATTGGAAACGCTCGATCGCATGACGGGCGTCGACATGGGCGATCTCGTGGCCCAGCACCGCTGACAGCTCCGCTTCGGATTGCATCAGATCCAGAAGGCCGGTGAAGACGAACACCTGCCCGCCGGGCAGGGCGAACGCGTTCTTTTCGGGCGACTGGATGACGTGGAATTCGTAGCGGATGTCTTTGCGGCGCGCGTGGGGCGCCAGCGCCTGTCCCACGGCATCCACGTAGACTTCCCACATGGGCACGGTGGTCGCTCCGCGAATCCAGCCGCCGGCGATCTTCCTGCCGAGATCCATTTCGTCTCTGGCCGGGACGCGGCTCAATTGCAGCCCCAACTGATCGGCGTCGCGGATGATATCGCCCCATAACTCGCCGGCGGCGGTCATGCTGACTTCGCGTTCCGGATTTCCGATCCAGGTCAGCACGCCTCCAGCGACCAGAAGACAACCAACAACGATTGCGCCCAGCTTGCTCACAGGAACCTCTGAATGTTGTCGCGGAATCGCATGTAAAGCCACGATGCTCCCATCATCACCAGCCCCAGCACGATGAACGAAAGAATGCGGCTCGGGGTATCGAGCTCTCGCAGATCGTAAAAGAACAGCTTCAAGATGCACACCAGGAACAACCCGAGCCCGCCGAAGCGCAGGATGCGCTCGCGGGCATAGAAACCTGCCATCAGAGTGGCAATGCCTTGCGCGCCCCAACTGATCGTCAGCAGCCGGCCGGAGACTTCGTAGAAAAGCAGAATACTCAGCAGCGCGCTGCCCAGCACGGCCAAGGCCGGGCGGGTAAACCGCTCCTGTCGCGGGGAGCGAAATTGAGCCACATGGAACGCCGCGATCACCAACAAGCCGGTTGCCACCCGCTCCGGCATCCCCAACAGGGATTCCCTCGAGGTGAAGTTGGTCGCCCAGCCGCGCGCGAACGTGAGCGCCGCCAGCACGTAGGACTGCGCCCGCCAGTCGCGGAGGTCGCTTTTCAAACCGAAGTGGAGCAGCACGAGCATCAGCGCCGCCCATCCAACCACCGCCAGCGTTCGTCCCAATTCGAACCTCAGCAGCGCGACGGCGAGAATGGTGGCGGCCCAGCAATAGCCCCGCGAGACCAGCGATTCCCGGAAGCGGCGCCAGCCATAGCCGGCAAGCCCGATCAGCGGCGCCACTGTGAGCAGCCGGTGCGAGATTCCCGCCGTGCTTGAAAGCACAGTCAGATTGGCGACAAACGCCCGGGCAAACGCCGAGAAGGCCAGTGCATGCCCGAGCCAGCGGCACACCGGCAGATTCGCCACCCAGCCAATTTCGAGCATCACAATCGCCAGCAAGCCCCAGCCCAGAGCGACCACCGCCGCCGGGAACCGCAACCACATCGCGGATGCCGCCAGCACCGTTCCAAGCACCAGCGCACCGTCCTGGACTCGATCAAGAACTCCTCGTCCGTGCACCCGCAAGGCGGCCAGGTAAAACAGCGCCGCGCCCCAGCCCTGGTTGACGCCGGCATCCATTTGCGCAAAGAAGGCGGCCACCGCAACCAGGACGGCCTGACCCAGAAACTCCCGGAGTCCGGTGCGCAGGAAAACTTCCAGCAGTGCGACGGCCAGCGCGGCCCACGCGACGCCGGCCCACTGGCTCTTCAGCAATTCAGCCGCGCCCGCTGCCAGCAACGCCGCCGCTCCCCACGTATAAAGATGTCCGGATCGCGTCAGCCGGCGGTTGAAGTAGAACTGCACCGGCATCCAGAAGCAGAACGGCAGCCAACTGGCGTAGGAGTGGCCCACCAGGACGATCCTGGTGTCACCGGCGCCGCCAGTCGCCAAACGCAACACGGAGGCGGCAAACAGGACGCCGGCCACGCGGCAGAAGAAGCGTTCTCCAAATCGCAACCCGGCCAGCACCAGCAGTTGCGCTTCCAGCAGCAACCCGATTTCAGCTCGCGCCATCGGGAAGCGGCGCAACAGCGCGAAGGCGAACAGCGCGGCGGCCAGCGAGAGGGCGATGCGATGGCTTTGGCCGAGCGTTTCCTCGAGCATCCTGCTTTCCGGCAGCAGGGCTGCCTTCCACCTCATTCGCAGTACGGTGCTGATGAGAAACACAGCGCCGGCGGTGGCCAGGAAATTGGAGGCCTGGACAGGTGTGGACGGCGGCAGCGTCAGCATCGCTGTCCCCAGGAACATCAGTGCATTCAGCGGGAACACGCTCATCTCGGCCAGCGATCGCCGAGCCGCGGCGCGTACTTTGAGCAGGTCGTAAATCTCAAACGCCAGCCAGTAGCTGTAAAGCGCAGCGACGCCCAGAGTCACGCCGACTTCGCGGGCGTCGAAGCGGAACGCGAATGTGAAATAGGTGAGCAGCATGCCGGCGACGGGGATGTGGGGCCAATCGAGCTCGCGGCTGATGGTGAGCAGCGAGACGGCCAACGGAATGCCCGCTGCCACCGATAAGGCCGAGACCGGCTCCAGTTGAAGCGCCAGATACGCAGTGAAATAAGCCAGCAGCGTCAGATTCTGCGAGCGGTACTTGAGCGAATGCCCGATCATGCCGCAGCCGGCGGCAAGCAACAGCACGCCGCCAGCGAACGGCGACTCGTTGATGCGTGACGCCTGGATGGCGTGCATGGCGTAGATGGTGAAATACAGCGCAGCCCAGCCGCCCGCCAGCAAGCCGCGTGCAAAGATGACGTATCGTTGCCTGCGCTCGACGAGGATGCCGCCCGCCAGCATTCCAACGCTGACCAGCAGCCCGATGGCGATCTTGCCTGGCGGGCCGAGCTCGGTCAGCGCATATCCCAGAAACAGCGAAATGCCGATCACCAGAACCAGCACGCCGACTGCGTTCAGCCAGCTTCCGCCGATGATGGCTTCCCACTCCTGTCCGCGGAGGCGTTCGCGGACGCGATCAAGCAGAGCGGGTTGGGGCTCTGGCTCAGGAGCCCCGGCAGGAACGTGCGCTGCGACGGCCGGCTCGACGGCGATGGGTGGCGACGCAGGCTCCGGAACACTCGCGGGCTCGGGCTCGAGCGGCGACTTGCTTCGCTCCAGCTCATACACCCGCCTTGTCAGCGACCGGATCAGCTCATCCTGCCGGTGCTGTTCCCGGCGCATCCGATTCAACGCCGACGCATGCACGCGCCACAGCACCACCAGCAGAACTAGAGCAACCCATTCCATAGGCGATCAGTTGTCGAGCAGCACCTTGAGTACGCCTTTCTCAGCCGCGCGGGCGAACGCCTCCGGCGCCTTCGCCAGCGGGAAGCGGTCCTGGATCATCGGCGTCAGAATCAGCTTGTCTCCGGCCAGCAGCTCGAGCGCCGGCTCGACCAGCGCCATCTTGTGCCGGTGCCGGCCGTAGAGGCTGACCTGGCAGCCATGGATTCTGAGCACCTGCGCGATCGGCAGGCCGAGTTTGCCGTCGCCCAACACCGCCACTGACGTCCCCGGCGGGATTGACGCCTGATCGAGGATGCGGGCAGGGCAGTGGCGTCCTAGCCCGCGCTGCAGATGGAGATCGGTGCTGCAAATGCCCGCGTGCAGCATCCGAATCAGTGCGTAGCTTGGCGGGCGCGCCGGCGCCGGCGTTTCCCGCACCGAAACGGCGCCGCCTTCCAGGTGGACCGCCGGTTGTTTCACGCTGATTGAGCGTAGCACGCGGTGCGGCTGGCGCACCGTATAATCAAGAGTTTCATGGATGCAGCACTCGGTTGCTTTGAGCCCGCCTGCCGCGCCCGGTTTGCGATCACCGATGTCATTTACAATTGCCCCCGATGCGGCGGTTTGCTCGAGGCCCGCTACTCAGGCGATTGGCCTTCGCCCGATCGATTGAAACACACCTGGCGTGAGCGCCGGATGAGCAACACGCCCCTGGATCAGAGCGGCGTGTGGCGGTATCGCGAGTTCTACCCTTTTCTGAATGATCTGAAGCATGTGGTGACGCTGCGGGAAGGGAACACGCCGCTGCTCGATGCTCCACTGGCTGCGCGCTATGCGGGCCTGAAGCGGATTGCCTTCAAGCATCAGGGATTCAATCCGACCGGCTCCTTCAAGGACAATGGCATGACCTGTGGCGCTTCGCAAGCGGTGCGGCTCGGGATGGGCCGCGTTGCCTGCGTCTCGACCGGCAACACGTCCGCCTCGATGGCCGCCTACGCCAGCGCCGCCGGCCTGCAACCGGTCATCTTTATTCCGCATGGCAACATCTCCTACGGCAAGCTCGCGCAGGCGCTCGAATACGGCGCAAGAACGCTGCAAGTGGAGGCGAATTTCGATCAGATTCTTGCGCTGGTGCGCGTGCTGGCCGGGCGGCTCGGCATCTACCTGCTCAACTCGATCAATCCATTCCGCATCGAGGGTCAAAAGTCGATCATGGTCGAGTTGATGGATCAGCGCGACTGGCGCGTGCCCGATTGGATCGTGCTGCCGGGCGGCAACCTGGGCAACACCTCGGCGTTTGGCAAGGCCTTGCGCGAAATGAAGGAAATGGGTCTGATCGATCGGCTGCCGCGGCTGGCCGTGATCCAGGCCGAAGGCGCCGCGCCGTTCTATGAGCTGACGCAGCGGCCCGCCGGCGCCCGGCTGGAAGCGGTTGGGAATCCGGAAACGCTGGCGACGGCCATCAAAATCGGCGATCCGGTATCCTGGCCGAAGGCGCTGCGCGAGGTGGTCACCAGCGGAGGCGTGGTGGAGAAGGTGAGTGAGCAGGAAATCGCCGACGCCAAGGCGCAGATCGGCTTGTGCGGCATTGGCTGCGAGCCGGCTTCGGCGGCGACGCTGGCAGGCATCCGCAAGCTTGTGGCGGGGCGCGTGATCGACTCGGAAGCGGACGTCGTCGCGGTGCTCACCGGGAATGTCCTCAAGGACCCTGACTACATCTACCGCTATCACACGGGCCAGCTCGAAGCGCCCGGCGGGCGTCAGATTCAGTCTGCCTTTGGGAATCAGCCGGTTGTGGTTCCAAATGACGCGGATCGAATCGCTGCTCTGCTGGAAGCCACCTAAATTTCCTAAGGCTTTCTACCGATAGAGAGACTATGCGATGGTGCCCGATCGCATTTCTGGCCCTCTTGCTTCCTATGATTGCCCTGACACAAACCGGGGGAATCGCCCAGTGGAGCGTATTTCCCCTCGCCCATCCCAACGCCAAGCTGCTGCTGGGCGTGAACTGGCGGCGCATTGTGGAATCGCCGCTGGGACCGACCATCCTCAAGCAGGTGAAGCTGGGCGGACATCCGCTGCTCGGCCTGCTCGAGTCCATTGAGAACGTCGATCTGCTGCTGATCTCCTCACCCGGTGCCGACAACGAGGGAAGACCGCCGCTTCTGGTAATCGCGGAAGGGCGATTCTCGTTGTCCAAGGTTCGCGCCATGGCGATGGCGGACGGGGCGGTATCGCGCCGCTACAACGACGTCGAGCTACTGGTGCCTCCCAACGCCACCAGCACCGATCTGCACTTCGCGTTGATCGACGGCAACACGATTCTGTTCGGAGACGGGCTGTCGGTAAAAGCGGCCATCGACCGCTGGCAGCGCATGGAGGATACGTACGAGAAGAATCCGCTTTTTGTGCGCGCCCGATCGCTCTCCGGCGTCCAGCAGGTGTGGATGCTCGCCAGTTCCCCTTCGGAAGCGCTGAGCAGCCTCGGCTTCGGCGGGTCCGGGCTGGCTGAACAGATCGATAGCCTCGAGATCGGCATTTCCGCCGGCCAGCAGCTTACCGCGTCTTTATTGATGAAAGCCTCCACGCCGGAAGCCGCTGACACGCTGGCCACCGGCCTTCCGGCGCTGCTACAGCTTGCAGCCATCACCTATTCCAGCCGGCCTGCCTGGACGCAACTTGCGAAACGGCTGAAAGTGATGACCGAGAATGAGTACATCAAGATGGGCGTCTCGCTCGATGCGCGGCTGCTGGATCAGAGCCTCAATGAATTGCGTGGTTCCGCCGCCACCGCTGCCGCCGCCGCCGCCGCCGCGCCGGCTGCCGTCGCGGCCATTTCGCGTCCTGAGCTGCCGGCGCCCACCTCCGAGCTGACGCGCAAGGTCGTCCGGATCATCAGTGAAGACGGTACGCGGGAGATTCCGTACGAGCCCAGGAAGCAGGAGTAGGCCGTCTTCAGCCGGCCGCTTTCAATCGCCTCTCGCCATTCCGGCCGGATCGTGATGCGGTCGATGCCGCGGGCAGGGCACAAAATGACGGGCGCCGGGCCCCGTAGGAGTATAGTGAAGCACTCCCGCTCCACGGGAGCCTGAAACCCGCTCACGACGGTGAGGTCCGAGTGGCGCAGCACTTGCGCCAAATCGTATGCCTTGATGATCAGGCTTCCGGGGCACTGCACCGAGCAGAACAGCGCCACTTTCTTCCTGGCGAGGATTTCGAGTCGCCCGATGAAGGCCAGTTCGGGCGTCGGCTTGCTGTCGGAGTGCGCGCGCAAAGCAGCGGGGTATTCCGAATCGTCAGGACCGAGCCGCGCTGCCGTCAGATCGCATCCTCCCCGCTCACCGTGCGATGGCGTACTCCACCGACATGGGATTCCCCATGCGTTTGGATGCGTCCAGAATTTCGAGGCTCACAACGTTGCCGCTCTTGTCGTAATCCAGGATCACCCCGGGCTTGTCCTGGTCGCTCTCCTCGACGGGGGCGTCGCTCAGGACGATGCTGAGCACGTCCACCTCTGGATCGTATTTGACCTTCATTCTGGCCTCCAGTACTTCTCTACCTTGCTCGTCCGGTAAACCGTCACGAGCACCGGCGGCTCCTTGTCTGTAGCCACCACAGCCCTCAACAAGTACATTTTCCCATTCCCGGACTGCAAACGCGACTGGAGAAATCTCCTTCCCTTCGGGCTGCGGAAGGCGCTGCTGCGGATTCTCAAGCACTGACTCCAGCCACTCGCGCGGAATCTGACGCCGCACCATCTCCTCTTCGGCATGCCGGGTTACAAGGAACTTCACCGGGAAAGCCTCTCTTCACTCCGCATCTGCGTCTCCCTCCTCGGCGTCTCGCCCCATGCGGTACTTGATGTCGTAGTTGATGATGAAGTCGAGCTCTTCGCTCGTGAAGCCGTAGTGTGCGGCGAGCACGTAGTCGATTTCGTTCCACCGGTCCTCAAACCAGCGCGCCAGCTTCTGACAGGCGTCATGGTCCAGAACATCGACGTTGAGCTCGCCCTGCTTGCACAGCCCGGCGAAGGTCAGGTTGCTGCTGCCCTGATAGGCCGCCGACGGACTCACAGGATCCTGCGGCCGGAAGAGCATGTACAGCTTCGCGTGCAGCGGGTGCCGCAAGAACAGCTTCACCACGACCTTCTTCGTGCGGATCTGGGCAGCAAGCTGTCTGAGGCCCCGTTCGTCGTCGTTCGACCACGCCCCGATGTAGCGGTCCAACTGCTTCCACCCGCGCAGGTTGAAGTACCCGACACAGAAATCCGCCCGCTCCGACAACTCAATGGTCTGGCGCAAGGCCGGCAGCAACTGCTGCTCGATGTTGTCAAAGATGCGGGGCATAGAATCACCTTTATACTCCAAACCACACATCCACACCGCTCCATGTTTCCCCGGACCGGCGGGCTCGCTTTGTCCGCAGCTTGCGGGAGCGTCGGTGCGTCGCCGAACCGCGAGGCGATTCTGAATCCGGTCACGCACCGCGATTACCGGATGGCTGGTTCAGTCTTCGTCAGGCAGTTCCCGCGGAGGCTCGACATCGTCAGCCCAGGTGGATTCCCGCCCGGAATCACCCCGGAGGACCTCCTGTGGCGGCAGTCTCCCCGGAATCGGCGCATCGCGGAGACGTGCGCAAGGTGCGGTTTGGTGGAGCGCTCAGGCCAGGGCGCAAACCGGATGTTTGAGGAGTCGATCACCTGCTCATCCTGGACTCGATCCAGCGGGACGAGCCGCTGGCTCCTGAAATCCGGGAACGGCTCCCCCACCTCACGGACCAGGGCATTGTCGAG
Organism: Acidobacteriota bacterium; assembly: GCA_016201205.1. Classification (GTDB taxonomy): domain Bacteria; phylum Acidobacteriota; class Terriglobia; order Bryobacterales; family Bryobacteraceae; genus CADEFT01. Next base: position 6,692 of record JACQDF010000218.1, on the reverse strand, counting down.
AGGATCGGACGCGGCCGGGGGGTCCGGTTCATTCTCTCACGGAAGTTCTACAGCTTCCTGGGGAAGCCTGGAGCCTACACCCGCGAGCGGGGCTTGGACCGGGACACCAGATCAGGTTCAAGGTCTGCTCCGGGAACTCAAGCGGGAAAGGAGGGTTCATCTTCGGGGCGCGACCAAGGCCGGCCGCTGGTTTCCGGGGGGACGACAGTGGCCGGATTGCGTAGACGGCGACGCAATAACGCAATTCCACGCAAGAGAAACGCAATTCAGGCCCGCATCCACTCCTGCTTCCAAAGACTTACAGACGTCCCTCTTGACCCGTTCTTCCAGGTACGGCTGGAACGGACCCGTTTGCTCAGTCGTGGCGCGTAAGTCGCAAATCGCGCTACCTTGCAGGCGCCTCGGAAAACAGGATGCGGGCTTTGCGCTCGGCTTCTTCGGCTTCCAGCCGCTTCGAGTGGAGGCGGCGGAAGATGGCGAAGTGGATGTCCGCTTCGGCCTTGCGCTGGGTGCGCTGGTAGAGCTGGGCGAGGCGGAAGTGGGCTAACTCGTGGTTGGGGTTGAGTTGAATGACGGCCAGCAGTTCGCCGAGCGCATCGGTGTTTCGTTGCTGATCGAGGTAGAGGCGGGCGAGCTCGAAGTGGGCCTTGTCGAGGTTGGGGTTTTGGGAGATGGCTTTTTGGAGGAGGGCCTCGGCTTGCTGCACTCCTGGCTTGGTGTTGAGGGCGCGGAGAATGGCGAGGGCTTGGTGGAATGGCGATTGGGAGAGCGGCTCGATGAGGGTGCTGGCGAGGCTGGGAGCGGCTTCGATGATGAAGGCGAGGGCATCGAGGGGGCGGGGGTCGGAAGGGGACTGCTGAAGGGCCGAGAGGAAACAGGACTTGGCCTGCTCGTATTGCGCGAGGGCAAAGCGGGCGAGGCCGAGGGCGAGTTGGAGATTGGTGTCCCGGGGATGTGCCAGGAGCCCTTGGGTGAGCAGCTTCGCGGCCTGGGAGGGAGCGCCATGGGAGAGCAGGTGAACGGAGGCGTCCAAAATGTGCGAGGGGGAAGGATCGAGTTGGGCGGCGCGTGCGAAGAGTTTAGCAGCCTCGATGGGCTGGCGATTGCCTTCCAGGATGAGGGCTTCGGTGTGAGCGGCGTTGGCTTGGGGATTGGCGGAAGTGCTGCGGCGCGAGACGGGCAGTTGAAGTACGGAGAGCAGGGGGATGGTGGTTCGGGCGGCGGATCCCGCCGAGGCGTGCGCACCGGAATCGACAGTGGCTTCGAATTTGCCTTCCACGAATTGGGGTCTGTCAAAGAGAGAGGGCTCCTGCGCAGGTTTGGGAGGCGGGGTTTGGAGGAGGGCGAGAAGGAGGAGCATCACGGAAGTTTCTGTGAGCGCACAATGCCGCTGCCTTCGCGAATGGTGACGAACTGGCCCGCTTTCACGTTTTGAAGTTTCTCGATGTCGCCGCTGGGCCAGCGGATTTCGATATTGGCTGAAGTCGAGGCGCCGAGGCCGAAGTGGAGGCGGCGGTCGTCCACGCTGTAGAAGCTGGATTGGGCGGTCACGGCTTGGGCGAGGGGTTTGGAATCGAAGGTGGCGATGACGGTGGCGCCGATAGCGGAGCGGTTGGATTTTGTGCCTTGAAGGTGAACTTTGAGCCAGTTGGTGTTTCGGGGGAGATCGTTGCGAAGCAGCGAGGGCGGCTGGTTCATATTCATGATGAGGATATCCAAATCGCCGTCGTTGTCAAAATCGCCAAAGGCGGCGCCGCGGCTGGAGTGGAGGGCGGAGAGGGCGGGTCCGGCCTGGTGGGTGAGCTGTTCGAAGCGGCCGTTGCCGAGGTTGCGGAACAGGAGGCGGGGGGAAAGAAAGGGATAGGAGGGAAGCTTGCTTTCGACTTCGGGGAAGACGCTGCCGGTGGAAATGAAGAGGTCGGGCCAGCCGTCGTTGTCGAGGTCGGGCATGCCGGCGCCCCAGCCGATGAAGCGGGTTTCGACGCCGAGCCCGGCTTTGAGGGCTTCGTCGATGAACTGGCCTGCGCCGAGGTTGCGATAGAGGTTGGGGGTATCGTCCCAGAAGTTGGTCTTAAGGATGTCAAGGAGGCCGTCGCGGTTGAAGTCGCCGAGGGCGATGCCCATGCCGGCTTGTTCCATGCCGTCTTCGCTGACGGCGACGCCCTGTTCGAGGCCGCGTTCGAGGAAGACGCCGTTGCGTTGATTGAGAAAGAGCAGGCTGGGTGTGGAGTCGGAGGCGAGGTAGAGGTCGGTCCAGCCGTCGGAATCGAAGTCGGCGGCGACGGCGGTCATTCCGTAGCCTGGTTCGGCTTTGGCGATGCCGGATTGGGCGGTAACTTCTTTGAAGTGTCCTTTGCCGTCCCCTTTGTAAAGAAGAGGGCGGGCCTTGGGCAGGCCGCGGGGGCCGCAGTTGACGGGAATGCCTTTCCAGGCGCAACTGGCGGTTTGGCCGGGTCTGGGGACTTTGGCGGGATCGAAGTCGAGGTAGTTGGCGATGAAGAGGTCGAGGTGGCCGTCGCGGTCGTAGTCGAGGAAGGTCGCGCCGGCGCCCCAGAGACGCTCAGATCGCAGGAGTCCAGCGGAAGCGGTGATGTCTTCGAAAGCGCCATTGCCGCGGTTTCGGTAGAGGATGTTTTGTCCCCAGCAGGTGATGAAGACATCATCGAAGCCATCGTTGTCGATGTCGGCAATGGAGACGGAGGAGGCCCAGCCTGAGCGTTCGAGGCCGGCTTGTTTGGTGACTTCCACGAAGGCGCCGTTGTGCAGATTGCGGTAGAGACGGTTGGTGGCCGCGCCGGCGGGGAGGTTCTCATCGAAGCGGGTTCCGGAGAGGAGCAGGATATCGAGCCAGCCGTCGTTGTCGTAATCGAAGAAGGCGACGCCCGAGCCGGTGGCTTCCAGAATGTAGTTCTTGTGATGTTCGGGGCCGTAGAGGACGGGCCTGGTGAGTCCTGCCTGCCGGGCGATGTCGGTGAGGCGGGCGGGAAAGGGTTTGGAGGAGAGGGGGTGGCGCGGGGTTGGTTGGACCGAGCGGGTGGCTACACCTTGCGAGAGGGCCAGCGATGCGGCCAGAAGCAGGAGGAGGTTAGGGCGCAACGCAGGCCTCGTCTTCGGTAAAGGAAAGGGTTTGGTTGATGGGGAGGTTGCGGCATTCCTGGATTTTGCCGAGGGGCCAGCGAATGGTGAGCTTGTCGATTCTGGTAGCGGTGTGGAGGCCGAAGTAGAGGGCGAGTTCATTCTGGGAGAAATAGCTGCCACCGCCGATGAGTTCGGCGGTTTGGGTACGGCCGGTGGATTGGAGGGTGACACGTGTCCCGATGGCGCTGCGGTTGGAGCGTTTACCGGTGAAGCGGAGGCGGGTCCAGTTGGCGCGTGGCGTTTGATTCTGGAGGATGGTGAGGGGCTCGTTCATGTTGACGATGACGATTTCGGGGCGGGCGTCGCCGTCGAGGTCGCCGATGGCGAGGCCGCGGGAAGCTTTAGGAGTGGAGAGGGCGGGGCCAGCTTGTTTGGTGATGTCGGTGAAGCGGCCGTTGCCGTTGTTGCGGTAGAGGAGAGTGGGCTGGCGGTAGCGGTCGGCGAGTTGAGCTTGCTCGACTTCAGGGTAGAAGTGGCCGTTGGCGAGGATGAGGTCGGGGTGGGTGTCTTCGTCAACGTCGAGGAAGGCGATGCCCCAACCGAGGAACAGGTTGACTCCGAGGCCGGCGGATTCGGCTGTGTCGCGGAAGAACTCGCCGTCTTCATTGAGGTAAAGGGAGGGGAGTTCGCCGGAGAAGTTGGTTTTTGCGATGTCGAGAAGGCCGTTCGAGTCGAAGTCGCCAATGGCTACACCCATGCCGGCCTGGGTGCGGCCGTTGCGATCGAAGGCGACGCCGGCTTCGACGGCACGTTCGACAAAGACGCCGTTTTTCTGGTTTTGGTAGAGCAGGCTGGGGGTCTGATCGCAGGCGACGTAGATGTCCGGCCAGCCATCGTTGTTGAAGTCGGCGGCGGCGACTCCGAGTCCGTAGCGTCCGCCGGGTTTGAGGATTCCGGCTTTGGCGGAAACGTCCTCAAAGCGGCGGTTGCCGAGGTTGCGGTAAAGCGCGTTGTGGGCCATGGGAAGTCCCTTGGGGCCGCACATGATGGGGAGGTCTTTCCAGATGCATTCGGGGAGGGACCCGGGTTTTGGGGCGGTTCTCAGGTCGAAGTCGACGTAGTTGGAGACGAAGATATCGAGCAGGCCGTCGCGATCGTAGTCGGTGAAGGCACAGCCGGCGCCCCAGCGGTTGCTGGAAGTGGGGAGCCCGGAGCGAGGGGTGTCGTCGGAGAAACGGCCGTGATCATTGTGAAAAAGGCGGGTGACGCCGTAAAAGGTGATGAGCAGGTCGGGGAAGCCGTCGTTGTCGTAGTCGCCGGCGCAGACTCCTTGGGCCCAACCGGAGGCTGTGAGCCCGGCCTGTTGGGCGGTTTCCTGAAATTTGCCGTTGCCTTCGTTGTGGAAGAGGAGGACGGAAGGGATGGAGTTAGGGGGTGACCCGAGGCGGGAGCCTTGGAGAACGAGGAGATCGTTTTTTCCGTCCTGGTCGTAATCGAAAATGGCGGCGCCGACGCCGGTGGACTCGATGAGGAACTGTTTGTTGTCGATTGCGCCGTAAATGATGGTGGGACGGAGAGACCAGGATTGGCTGACATCGGTGAAGGAAATCCGGGGTGGGGCCAGGGCGAGGAGCAGGAGGGCGCTTGACGGCAGGACGGCAAACCGTCTATAGTGGCACAAATCGCGCTGGATGCGCTTTTGTTTACTCCGTTGACTCGAGGGGGGGCTAAGTGAACACACGTCTTCTCACCATTCTAGGGGCATTAGGCCTGTTTGCCACCAGCCTATTGGCCCAACGCGATCTGGGTACGATCACAGGAACAGTGACAGATCCTACCGGAGCGGTCGTCGCCGGAGCGAAGATCGCAATCAGTGAGCAAGCGACCGGAGTTCGGTCGACTGCGGAAACCGATGCGTCAGGAACGTACGTCCGGCCGTTGTTGAAGCCGGGTGTGTACACGGTTGAGGTAGAAGCAACGGGGTTTAAGAAGGGGATTCAACGCGACATTATCCTGACCGGCGGCGACCGTGTAGGTGTGAATCTGCAATTGACGGTCGGCGACGTTTCGCAATCGGTCGAGATCACCGCCTTGGCGCCGCTGCTGCAAACGGAGAACACGGCCTTGGGAAATACGATGCAGGCCCGGGCGGTGAGTGAGCTGCCGTTGGGCGGTCAGCGGAAATTCACGTTTCTTGCGCCACTCGCTCCTGGCGTAGTGCCGGCGGAGCAGGGCGCCCGTGACACGGCCGGCGGCGGCTTCTCGGCGAACGGCGTGCGTTCCAACGGGCAGAACAACTTTTTGTTGAACGGCGTGGACAACAACGTGAACGTGATCGACTTCATTAACCAGACGGCATACGTCATTGGGCCGTCGGTGGAAGCGATCGGCGAAATGCGCGTGGTGACCAACGGCTATTCGGCGGAATACGGCCGCGGGGCCGGCGGCGTGGTGAACGTGGCCATCAAGTCCGGCACGAACGAGCTCCACGGGGCGCTGTTCGAGTTCATGCAGAACGACAAGTTCAACGCGAACACCTGGGAGCGTAATCGCGCCGGGGTGATTCGTCCCAGCGTGCGGCAGAACCAGTATGGGGTGGCGGTTGGCGGACCGATTGCGAGGAATCGGACGTTCTGGTTTGCCGACTGGCAGGGGACACGAGTGCGCTCGCTGGCAGGCGTGGTGCCTGGTCTTGGCGGCATCACGAACCCGATCACGATTCCGAAAGCCGCATTCAAGAATGGAGATTTCTCGAGTCTGTTGAGCGGGGCGACCGTGGGAACGGATGCATTGGGGCGGGCGATTCCGCAGGGCGGAATTTACGACATTGCGACCCAGCGGACAACACCGGATGGGAGGATCGTGCGCGATCTGTTTCCAGGGAACATCATTCCGGCGTCGCGATTCGATCCGGCTGCAAAGAAGCTGATCGATCTTTATCCGAATCCCAACCAGAATCTCAACGACCGTTTGCCTGCATCGAACTACCTGCCGACGGCGCCGGCGCGTCAGAATAACGATCAGTTTGACGTCCGCATCGACCATCGTTTGAGCGAAAAGGACTCGTTGTTTGGCAGCTTGAGTTGGTCGAACGAGGACAAAACGATCACGCCACCGCTTCCAGGCGGTTTGGATGGCGCTGGATTCAATGGCGCACAGGAGCAGAACCTGGGCCGCAACGCGATGATCTCCTGGACCCGCGTTTGGACGCCGGCGGTGTTGACGGAAACGCGGGCCGCGTTCAGCCGGCTGGTGACGGAACGCACGCAGGCGAATCCGGGCAGAGATTTGTTCAAGGAGATTGGGATTGGCGGATTGAATCCCACCGGTTCCTATGCGAACAACGGCGGTTTGCCGCAGATCGATCCCGGCGGGTATTCGTCGATCGGGGGATCGAACTGGCTGCCGACGAAGGAATACAACAACGTTTGGGACTTCATTCAGAACGTTTCGATCACGAAGGGCAAGCACGCGGTGAAGTTCGGCTACGAGTACCGGCCGATCAAGTTCCCGTTCTTCCAGGTGCCTTCGCCGCGAGGCAACTTCCAGTTCCCGCAGAACCGGACGGCGATTCCGGAATCGCCTGGGCAGACGGGAGACGGAATGGCGTCGTT
>JACQDF010000217.1 GCA_016201205.1 Acidobacteriota bacterium | reverse complement strand
CTCTTCATTCGGCCCGGCGCAACCAACGACGGCGGCGTCCGCACCAGCAATAATGCGCCGACGCTCACCTACGAGGACGCTCTAGACCTGGGCGAAGCGGCGGCGGCGCTGCACCTCGTGCAAGTCGCGCCCGCTGGCGAGGGCGATGCTTTCGAGGCGCGCTGTTTTCCCGGGGCTGGCGTCCACGAGGACCACTCGCTTTTGCTGCCCCTGCTCGCCAAAATCGAGCTGCAACAGCGAGCCGGAATAGAGCATCGGGCTTGGCGCCTCGATCTGCTGCGGCCGGTGCAGATGCCCCAGCGCGATGTACGACGCGGACGCCGGAAACCGCTGGGGGGTCAGCGCATAGGAGTGCGCCAGGTGAATCGCCCGCTCGCTGCCTGCCGCCCGGGCGCCGGCGATGTATACATGCCCGAGCAGAATGTTCACGGTGCTTGCGGTGAAGCCGCTCGACAGCGCCTCCACCATCCCCGCCATCCGGTCCGCGTAAGCGGCCGAGCGGTCCGCCTGCGCGCCCATCATCAGCGCGGCATCCAGCAGCTTGTGCTCCGGCACGAACGGCACCACCGCGATCAGGGCCCTCTCGCTTCCCGCCGTAAGCTCGATTACCCCGCCTTCGCCCGGCGGCTTCACAAACGGCCGCACGTGAATCCGCATCCGCTCGATGAGCGGCCGCAAAGCCTCGAAGCGCCGCGGATGATCGTGATTGCCCGCAATCACGACCGCTGGAATCTGCTTTGCCGCCAGCCCGGCGAAGAAGCCGTACACCAGGCGTTCTGCTTCGGCGGGTGGGGCCTGCGAATCAAACACGTCCCCGGCCACCAGCAGGCAATCCACCTTTTCGCGGACGGCGATCTCGAGCACTTCGTCGAGCGCCTTCTGCTGCTCATCCAGCCGCGAGCGTCCGCGCAGCATCCTGCCGATGTGCCAATCCGCCGTGTGCAGCAGGCGCATCTGTCAGAACCTCGGGAAGGGGTTGCGGGCCGCCACCGCCACCTTGGCCTCGGCAGGACGCGTCGCCCAGGAAGGAAATGGGAACTGCACCAGCAGCGGGATCGGAATCTCCGGCTGGCTCACAATCACCGTCCCCGGCTTCAGGATGCCGGCGCGCGCCCGGCTGGTGGCGGGCAGAAACGCGTATTCGTGCTGCTGCGCCTCGGCCAGATCCAGGCGTCCCACGACGCGGAAAGACGAATTGGCCACGATGCGCCGCTCGATCTGGCTGGCCGTCTGCTCCGCCCCGATCAGAATCACGCCCAGGCTGCGGCCTCGCTCGGCGATATCGAGAATCACCTCCTTGATCGGGCTCCAGCCTTCCCGCGGCGCATAGCGGTTCAGCTCATCGAGCACGACAAACGTCAGCGGCAGCCGCGTTCCCGACCGCTCCTTGTCCTCGAACATGCGCTTCAGCAGCACGCCGATCACGAAGCGCTTGGCGCGGTCGTGCAGATTGTGGATGTCGATCACCGTTACCTGCGCTCGCCGCCAGTCGATGGTGTGCCGCCCGGGCTCTTCCATGCGGCCGCGAATCAGATGGCCGGCGCGGGGCGCCGCCGTCAGCAGCCGCCGCTCGAAGGCGGCTTGCGTCCCGGCGGCGTAGCCGCCGGCCCAGGCGCCGAGGTTGTCCTGAATCAGGCTCACCACATCGTCAAACGTCTCCAGGGCGGACACGTCCTCGCGAGCCAGGTGCGCGGCCACCCGCTCGACCACTCCGGAAAGCTGGCTGGTCTCGTCTTCCGATTCCGTGAAAAGGAAGCGCAGAAAACGCTCCCGGCAGAACTGCTCGATGGACCACGCAAAGGCGGTGACGTCGCTGCGCGTGCCGGTATCGGGAATCATCTCAATCTCGTCTTTGCGAACCGGCGCGAAGATGGCTACGTCTTCAAACGCGCCTGGTTTCAAGCCGAGCCGGGCGTACGACGCTTCATGTTCCGCCGTCAGTCCCGCATTCCCTTTGTCCAGGAAAAGCAGATCCTCGCCTTTCACATTGAAGATCAGCGCGTGTGTGTTGGCAGCCTCTGCTCCCAGCAGCTCCGAGTGAAAAATGCCGTACACCAGAAAGGTCGCGTAGGTCGTTTTGGTGGCGACACCCGAGATGCCGGAGATGTTGACGTGCGCTCCTCGCGAGCCGTCCAGAAACTCGAAGTTGCCATACACCAGCTCCCCATCGCGCGAGAGGCCGAGTGGAAAGCGCCGTGTCATCGAGTCGAAAAACAATGCCTTATCGCGGTCTTCGCCGGAAGCCAGGTGAACGCTCTGCCCGGGCAGCGGCGGAACAAAGATCTCCGGCTCGACGCGGGTGACGGTGACATGCGCTTTCACCGAGTGCGTCAACGGAATCACGCCCTGCCGGGAAAGGAACACATCCGTCTCAAACCGAGCGCCTTCATGGCGGGCTACCAGCATATCGACGATCCCGTACAGGGTCACGTCCCGCGGCCCGATCAGCTCCCGCCGCACCATCACGACGTCGTCAAGCTGAAGCAGCTCTTCGGCCGGAACGGCCACCCAGAAATCGAGCGGCTGCGCGTCCGCCGTCCCCAGCACTCTACCAATTTCCTTGTTCATAGAGTTCCTTTTCAATGCCCCGGCGGATGGTCTCGGCATCGCCCAGGCGGCGGCGCATCTCGTGCTCGAGGGCGCCCACCGGTAGCAGATTCTGCGGCGCGCGTGGATCTCGCGGCGGCGACGACGCAAATCGCGGCAGCAGCCCGGCGGCCAGATCGGCCATCCCACGTGCGCGCTCGATGCCGATCGCCGCACCGGTTTCCAGACGGACCACGCCGCACAGGGGATGATCAATCACTCTCGGCTCGGCCAGGCGCAAGAACCATGAGTAGCGATTGTAATTGCCATCCAGAATCGCGAACACCGGCGTGCGCTCGCCGGTGCGCAAGCGTCCCACCAGCGCGAATTCCGCCGCCCCGAGATACGGCTCGACGATGCGCTTCACGATGCCCACCACCTGGTGGCGGCCTGTCGAGCGATAGCTCAAGCCATCCACGAAAACGGATGCCCGCGTGCTCGCCAGCGACTCCGCCAGCCGCGCCTCGGCCGTCCGCATCCGGCTTTGCAGCTCCGCCAGCATGGCATCGGGCGAATTCTGCGGGCTCGAGTGCGCCTCAAAGACCACCGGCGAACCGCCCACGCGGACGGTAGCCGATTGCTTCTGTCCATTGCCCAGAATGAGACGCCGCTCGACGCGAATCTCGCCGAATTCCGCCACGTTGCCGGCGGCTTCGACGAAGCCCGCAGCCAGCGAGCCGTACAGCCCGTGCACCAGCCGGCCGCCGTCGTCGCCCAGGATACGCGCATCCACGCGCCGCACGCCATCGACAAAGCAGCACGCGGCCTCGTCCGCGGGAGGCGGCCGGACCGCGCGCCAGTGCGCGGTCTCCACTGTGAGATCCACTTGCGCGCCGGAGGCCTGCTCGAAATCGTCGAACGCAATCGGGGATTCGTAGTCAGCAGGCCAGGGGTCGAGACGGATTTTCATCGCTGCGCGTTGTACACAAACGAAAGTTGCAAGCGGATCTGCGCGCCACGATATTCGGCCGGCAGCGGTGGAAACGGATTCGAAGCGCTGATGCCTGCAACAGCGGCGCGGTCCATCGGCTCGAATCCGGAAGGCATCGAAATCACCAGTTTCGGCACGTGGCCGTCTCGGCTGATGGCGAATTGAATGCTGACTTTGCCTCGCCGCCCCATTCTGGCGCTCTCCGGGATCACGGCGAACCAGTTGCGGCGCACGGCCGCCAGCACGCGAAGCAGGTAAGGCCGGAAGTCCGCGCCTTGCGGATCGCTCAGCAATTCGAGCGAGCTGCCCAGCTTTCCCGGCACGGCCTGCTGGCTCAGCGATTCGCCCAGACTGGGGAGATCCGCGTCATCGCCCACCACCAGACCGCCGCCCGGACGCCTGGTCACCCGAGCAATCGCTTCATCGACGCTTGTCTTCGGCGTCTGGATCTGCGGCGTTCCGCCGGCCACATTCCCGGTCGAGCGGCCTGCGCCGACGCTTTCAAACACCAGCTTCGGCTTCTCCGCAGGCGGCGGAATCCGCGGCGGCGGCTGGTTGGCGACCCCCATGCCTTGCGGTGGAAGCTGCTGGGCCAGTTGCGGAGCCGGCTCGGCGAGCTGCGGCGCATCCGGCAGCGAAGGCTGTGGCAAACCGGGCTTCGGCTTGGGCGAAAGGGCCGCCTGCGCCGGAGGCGCTTTCACTTCCGGCCGCGCCAGCAGACTCCGGAGGTCGAATTCCTTGCTGGGTTGCTCGGTGTTCGCCGCCTTCTGTGTCGGCTCGAGAATCGGCGGCGGCGCAGCCAGCGGTGTGATGCGGCGGATGGTGAGGTCCGCACCCGGCCTGGGCGGCTGTGCCTCGAACTGGATATTCGGCAGAATCAGGACGGCGGCAATGTGCAACAGGATCGATGCCGCCACCGCCCTGCGCCGGCGCCGTTTCTCTTCCGGCGTGCCCAGCTTCACGAGAAAATCCGGCTCGTGAGCGGCAGGCGTCGGAGGTTCGGCCAGCGACTTCATGAGGGACTTCAGCTCGAAGCCAGAGATTGGGCGACCAGCTTCCCGTGCTCTTCAATTTTAGCAAGAATGCCCAACGCCACTTCGAGAGCGCGGGCCGCCTCTTCGACTCCCACCAATGGCCTCGACCGCGCTGTCACCGCATCCAGAAACGCATCCAGTTGCAGCTTCAACGGCTCGTTCTTTTCCACCGCCAGCGGCTGAAACCCGATCTGCTGCCGGCCGGAAACCGTACAGACCGCGCCGTCCTGCCTGCCGTAATCGATCGAGATGTATTGGTGCGGCTGAAACAGGCGCAGCTTGCGGACGCGCTCGGTCGAGACGCGGCTCGCTGTCAGGTTCGCGACGCAACCGCCGGGAAACGCCAGCCTGGCGTTGGCGATATCCACTTTCGGCGAAAGGATCGAAATGCCGGCGGCGCGGATCTCGTCCGGCATCTCACCCGCCATATCCAGCACCAGATCGACATCGTGAATCATCAGATCCAAGACGACGTCGACATCGAGGCTGCGCGGCGAGAAGAGGCTCATGCGGTGAATCTCGAAGAACAGCGGCTTCGATACGATCTTTCGCAAGGCCAGCACGGCTGGATTGAAATGTTCGAGGTGCCCCACCTGCACCACGCGATCGCCGGCCGCCGCCCGGATGCGCGCGGCGCTGTCCAGGTCCGCGGTGATGGGCTTTTCCACCAGCACATCGAGACCAGCGCCGAGCAGCGCGCAGGCCACATCGGCGTGTGTCCCGGTCGGTGTCGCCACGATGGCCGCGTCCGAGTGGCCGGCAAGCGACTCCAGCGAGTCGAAGACAGCGCACTCAAATTCCTGCGCCGCGGCGCGGGCGCGTGCGTTGTCCAGATCGATGACGCCTGCCAGCGTGGCCCGTGGTGATTCGCGAATCACGCGCAGATGATTCCGTCCAAATGCGCCCACCCCGGCCACCGCAAGACGAATCATTCCTTTTCCTCAGCCGCATAGCCCGCCACCGAGACGCCTGCCTCGTCCGCCATGCTCAACATCTGCCGCCGATCGAGCAGCAGGGTCCGGCCGGCATCAACAGCCAGCGCGGTGGCGCCCGTCTCGATCATGGCGGCGATGGTTTGCGGGCCCGCCACCGGCACATCAAACAGCATATGCGCGCGGCGGCGGGATACCTTGACCAGCCGCAATGGCCGTCCATTGGCCAGCGAGGCCGCCCGCCGCAGCATGGCGTCGGTCCCTTCCATCGCTTCCACCGCCAGACAGGCGCGCTCAGCGATGACGACGCTTTGGCCGACGTCGAATGCGGCCAGCGCATTGGCAATTCCGCGGCCATAGGCGATATCGGCTTCCTCTTCCTTCGACGGCGCCCGGCGCGTCATGGTTCCTTCTTCCGCCAGCAGAGGCTTCAGCAGGAAGGTGGAATCGCGCAGATGAATCCCTTCCTCTTCGAGCGCCTTGGCCACGCCGCCGATCAGCGCATCCGTGTTCTTGCGCGGCAGCGACAGCAGCAGCTTCGCCAGCCTCAGATCCGGAGCGATGGCGGAAAAAATCCGCACATGCCGGACCTGCCCGGCCAGGACCACTTCGCTGATCGCCTCGCTCTTCAGGATCTCGATGAGCCGGCTGAGCTGGCCAAGCGAAATCCAGTAAGTTTTCCAAGCCAGCGGCTCGATCTGGGGCGACGCCTCTTCTTTAATGCCGATCGCCACCACCTGATGGCCCAGCTTGCGCGCCTCTTCGAGCGCCAGAACCGGAAATCGGCCGTTGCCGGCAATGAGCCCGTACTTCACTTGATTACGCCGCGCTCGGAGGATTCAATGAAGGCGATCAGCTCATCGACTTCCGCGCACGGAGGCACTTGCTCGCGGATGCGCTCGATCGCCTGTGTCGTATTCAGACCCGCCCGCGTCAGCAGGCGCAGCGCTTTATTCAGCGCTTCGACGACCTCCGGAGAAAAGCCGCGCCGCTCGAGGCCGATCTTGTTGGCGCCGAAGCTCTTCGGCTCGCGCGGCGTGGTCGTGTTCGAGAACGGCATCACGTCCTGGGTGATCACGCTGTAGCCGCCAATGATCGCGTGGCGTCCGACGCGGCAGAACTGATGCACCCCGGTGAACGCGCTCACCACCGCCCAGTCGCCAACGGCGGTGTGACCGCCGAGCGTCGCGCCATGGCCGAGGACCGAGTGATCGCCCACCTGCGCATCGTGAGCCACGTGCACGTGCGCCATCAGCAGGTTATCGTCGCCGATGCGCGTCACCAGACCGCCTCCCTGGGTGCCGCGATGAATCGTGACGAATTCGCGGATCTTGTTGCGATGGCCGATGCGCGTCTCGGAGCGCTCACCCTTGTACTTCAAGTCCTGCGAGGCGACGCCGATCGTCGAATACGGATAGAAAAGGTTGTCCTCGCCGATCCACATCGGTCCTTCCATGTACACGTGTGCGATCAGCCGCGTGCGCTCGCCAATCGCCACCTCGGCGCCAAGGATCGAGTAAGGCCCGATGTCCGCGCTCTCGGCGACGCGTGCCAGCGGATCGACGATCGCGGTCGGATGGATCGGCATGGCAATTCGGTCAGGAATCCGGCGGCTGTTCTTCCCGCTCGGCGATCTTGCACATCACGATGGCTTCGGCCACCACCACGCCATCCACGGTGGCCTGCCCGTACATCTTCGCCACCGACGCTTTTCGCCTGGCGACCTTCATCTCGATCCGCAACTGATCGCCGGGACGCACCGGACGGCGGAACTTCGCCTGCTCGATCGAGGCAAGAAACACCAGCCGGTTGTGCCGGTCGGGAATCTCGCGCAGCACCAGCACGCCGGCCACCTGAGCCATCGCTTCGACGATGAGCACGCCAGGCATGACCGGGAATGCGGGGAAGTGGCCCGCGAAGTAAGGCTCGTTCGCAGTCACGTTCTTGACGCCCACGATCCGCTCCGGCTCCAATTCGACGATCCGGTCCACCAGCAGCATCGGGTAGCGGTGAGGGAGAATGTCCCGGATCGCCTGAATGTCGAGGATCGGCATGCGGAAGGGCTATTATATCAGGCGATGGACGCCATCCTTGCGCTTGTTCAATCCAAACAGAATGACATTGCCGTGTTGATTCGCGAAATGGTGGAATGCGAATCGCCTTCGGACGATCCCGTCGCCGTCGACCGCTTCGTGGATCTGGTGGCGGCGCGCGTTCAGGATGTTGCCAGCGTGCGCACGTTTCCCGGCGGCCGTTTCGGCAAACACCTCCAGATCGAGTTCCAGCTCCCGGGAACAAAGAAGGCGGGCCGGATTCTCGCGCTCGGTCATTCGGATACCGTGTGGCCGCTCGGCACGCTCGCCGGCATGCCTTTCCGCCAGGAGAAAGGGCGCTTGTGGGGACCAGGCGTGCTCGACATGAAGTCTGGTGTGGCGTTTTTCATCTACGCTATGCGAGCGCTGCGCGACCTGGATCTGCCTGTAACACGCAAAGTGATTTTGCAGTTGAACTCCGACGAGGAAGTGGGCAGCGAATCGTCCCGGCCGCTCACCGAGAAGGAGGCCAGGCGCAGCGCCGCCGTGCTGGTGCTGGAACCGGGGACGGGCCTCGAGGGCAAGTTGAAAACGGCGCGCAAAGGCGTCGGAGGCTATGAGGTGATTGTGAAGGGCATCGCCTCGCACGCCGGCGTCGATTTCAGCGCCGGCTCGAGCGCCATTGTCGAGCTCGCACGCCAGATCGAGCGCATGGCCGGTTTCACGGACATGAAGAAAGGCATTACGGTGAACCCTGGCGTGATTTACGGCGGCACGCGATCGAATGTGGTGGCCGCGGAAGCGCACGCCGATGTTGATATCCGCATTGTGCGGCTCAAGGATTTTTCAGCCCTCGACCGGAAATTCCGCAGCCTCAAGCCGTTCGACCGGCGCGCCAGGATCACCGTCGAAGGCGGCCTGAACCGCCCGCCGATGGAGCGCTCGGCCGGCGTTGTGAAACTGTTCCGTAGGGCTCAGAAACTTGCGGCCGGGCTCGGGGTGCGTCTCGAGGAGTCGATGACCGGAGGCGGCTCGGACGGCAATTTCACTGCCGCGCTCGACATTCCGACGCTGGATGGGCTGGGCGGCGTTGGAGAAGGCGCGCACGCCGCCCACGAGAGCATCCTGATTGACCGCATCGCGGACCGCACGGCGTTGCTGGCCAAGTTAGTCAGAGCGATCTGAGTGGCGGCGCGGTTGCTCGCCGGCTCACCTCGGAATCCGGCGCCCCCTTGTGCAGCCCGCCAGCTTCGCCACGGCCCAGCGTAGGCTGGTACCACTGGCAAAGAAAAAAGGCCAGGTGTTCATTTTTCATGAACTGATCGCTGTTCACTTGCCGTATAGTATAAGAGATAGAGGGTTTGGCTCTTTTCTGGGCTGGGATTTCGG